>PNAR01000308.1 GCA_003169715.1 Acidobacteriaceae bacterium
AGTATTTTCTCCGCCGGAAATCCACATCCCTGACGCCCCTCGCGAATAGTCGCCGGTGACAAGATTGGCGCCGTGTCCCAGGAACTCGGTGACGTAGAGGCCTTCTTTAATGCCCGAAATAATCTGTTGCGGAGTCTTGGCGCCGGGCTGGAGAAAGTAATTTCCAGGTCCGATTCCGGGAGTGCCTGCCAGCCCGCGCGAGGCATTTGCAGTTGTTTCAAGCCCAAGTTTCTTCGCCGTGTAAGTATTCATGAGATAAGACTTCAGCACGCCATTTTCAATGACGACCGTGCGCCTGGTCGGAATGCCCTCTCCATCGAAGGGGCTGGTGCCGAAGCCGCCGGGAATGGTTCCATCATCAATGACAGTAATTTGGTCCGCCGCAACCTTCTGTCCCAATTTTCCGGCTAGGAACGATGCTCCTCTATAGACTGAATCCCCATTGATCCCCTCGAAGATGTGCTCGAGAATTGAGGTCGCGACCATTGGATCAAACACAATCGGTACCTGCGCGGTTTTTGCCTTCTTTGCGCCAAGCCGGCGCAACGTCCGCTGCGCGGCGATCTTGCCAACCTGTTCGGGAGAATCCAATCGCCCAAGGCTTCGCGCAACGGAAAACCAGCAGTCGCGCTGCATGGCCCCATTTTCCGATTGCGCGATGGGAATGGCTGCGATGGAACAGTAAGACCGCTTATATTCACCGACAAAACCGTGGGAATTTGCCAAAATTTTATGGCCGGTAGCGGCGTCGAAAGAACCGCCTTCGGAATTCTTGATGCGAGGATCGAAGTCGAGCGCGGCTTTTTCGGTGCGGCGAGCATAGTTAATTCTCTCTTCTCCGGGCAACGAATAAACATCAGCCGAATATAAATCCAGATCACCCTTCAGCGAACCGAGTTGCGACGGTTCTGGAATTCCAGAATAGGGATCTTCGGAGGTAATTTTTGCCAGTGTGAGCGCGGAGCTCAACATGCGATCCAGACCTTCGCGGGAAAAGTCACTGGAGTAGGTGCTGGCGGAGCGTTTGCCATGGAATACGCGCACCCCGATGGACTTCGATCCCGACTCTTTTAGCGTTTCAACCTGGCCCAATCTGACCAGGGTCGAAAATTCGTCGCCTTCGCGGATTACACATTCAGCGGCTGTGGCGCCTCCGCTCATGGCTCGTTTCACGATGTCTTGGGCGAGGTTGCGAAGGTCAGTTTCCAGTTTCGGGCCGTTAGTTTCGAGTTGCGTTGTTGGCATTGATTCCTTTTCGGAAGAAGATCAAAAGCAGATTCCTCGCGGATAAATCCGCCCGGAACGACAAATATTTAGAAGTTATTGCATGAATCCGCCGACATCCTTTTTGGCGGTTCCACCTACCGTCAGCCGGTCAATCTTAATGGTCGGGATGCCGACGCCAACGGGGACAGCCTGGCCATCTTTTCCACAGGTGCCGACACCTTCGTCGAGTTTGAGATCGTTTCCCACCATCGAAACTCGGGTGAGCACGTCGGGGCCATTGCCGATCAAAGTCGCGCCTTTGATCGGGGCGGTAATCCGGCCATCTTCGATCATGTAGGCTTCGGAGGCGGCAAAGACGAACTTGCCGTTAGTGATGTCCACCTGGCCTCCGCCGAAATTCACCGCGTAAATGCCATGCTGGACGGAACGAATAATGTCTTCAGGGGCGTCTTCACCGGGGAGCATGTAGGTATTAGTCATGCGCGGCATCGGAATGTGTTCGTAGCTTTCACGGCGTCCGTTGCCAGTGTCGGCCACTCCAAGAAGGCGAGCCGAGAGCTTGTCGCTGAGATAGCCCTTTAGAATTCCGTTCTCGATTAGGACTGTATTCTGTGTGGGCTCTCCCTCATCATCTACGTTCAGCGAACCTCGCCGACCGGGCATGGTTCCATTGTCCACGACCGTGCACTTTTCGCTTGCTACGCGCCTGCCGATAAGGCCTGCGAATGCCGAGGTTTGCTTGCGATTGAAATCGGCTTCCAGCCCGTGACCCACGGCTTCATGCAGGAGAACCCCGGGCCATCCCGGACCGAGAACCACTTCCATCTCTCCGGCCGGAGCCTCACGAGCGTCTAATTGCAGAATCGCTTGCCGGGACGCTTCTTTGGCGAAGTATTCAGGTGTCTTTTCGCCGAAGAAGAAATCCAGAGCTACGCGGCCGCCGCCGCCGGAAGTTCCACGCGCGGAATTGGTTTCAGTCTTTGCGATGCAGGAGACGTTCAATCGCGCGAGTGGCTGAGTATCCTCGGCGAAAGTGCCATCCGAACCGATAACCAAAATGTTGCGAAGCTCGTCCATGTAGCTCGCGCGGACTTCTTTAATTCGCGGGTCGTAGGCTCGCGCAGTCTTGTCAGCGCGCATTACCAGCTCGACTTTGGCGGATATTTCCGCGTCTACGGAAGGAAGAGTGACCGGATACAGGCTGCGGGCCGGTTTTTCCTGAAAGCCGACAACTGGCGTCTTGGATGGCCCGGTCGCAATTAAGGCTGCGGTCCGAGCTGCGTGCAGAATACGTTCTGGCGAAAGATCGTCAGTATAAGCGTATCCCGTGCGCTCGCCGGAAATGACACGAACGCCGCATCCAGCGGAAATGCCTTGGGACGCCGACTTGACCATGGATTCGTCGAGGCTTAGAGCCGTGGATGAAAGATATTCAAAATAGAGATCGGCGTAGTCTCCACCCGCTGATAATGCTGCCGCAAGGTAGCTCTCCAGACCGCGTTCGGTCAGGCCGTAATGTTCGAAAAAAAATCTATTTTTATCCACGTTAATTGGATGCCGCCTTACCGGGAAAGACTCCCATGATGGTGTCCCTAGATTATCCCACATGAACTTCCCTATGACCGTTGGAAGGGGCCAATCCAACGGGGAGGAGCCGACTTTCAGTCGGGATCTGCCCATTTGCTGCGGAATGACGAAGGCCATTGGTCACTCGTCACAGACAAAGCTTCGCCGAATTGACACAATGCCCACGTGACTCCCGAATCGTTGGCTCGCGAAGTGGAAGGCTTTCTCCTCGGAATGGAGACCGCAGTAGTCATCGAGGACGGTGACGTTATTTTTGATCTGACTCAAGCGAAATACTCAGTGTCTGGAGAGATTCACAGGTGCCTGCTTCATATGTGGTCATCGGAGCGGAATGTTGTGCGCCGGGTGCTCGACGCCGAAGTGAAGAAGGATGTGCTGCTACTTCAGGTGCAGAGGTTAGGACAAACGAGGCCTAGCAAGCTTGAAATTTGCCGCAGGCGAGACTGGCGCACTCCGACGGCGAAAAAAGTGTCGCGGTTGGGATACCAGCGATTGCTCCAGAGAGTACTCCAGCGGCGCTTCCCGGGATTCGTCGTTTCGCAGCTGACTACTTCAATCGATCTGAAACATTCGTTCGGCCCAATTTATACAAGGGGAATCGTGCAGCGAGGACAGTCGGCCTTCGCCGTGTTAGGAGTGAATGCCCAGGAAACTCAGGGATCCATAGACGCTGCCCTTACTTTCGGCATTCTGTGGCTGGATTTCTGCCGGCAAGCACGGGCCGCCAAGGTGGTCATCGAGGGCCTCATGCTCTTCGTTCCAGATAACAGTTCGGCAATGATCAGGGGGCGAATGGCCCACCTGAACCCCCACGCCGCAAAGTGGCAGTTGTACGAACTGAAAGAGCGAGACGCCGAACTAGTTGAAATAGATCTCTCAGATCGCGGCAATATCGCAACCCGTCTCGTGCATGCCGCCAATGAAACAGCTACCCGCGAGCGTTTCGCCGACTCGGTCGCGCGAATTCGCGATCTCATGCCGGAAGCTGAAATCGCGATTCTATCTTCGGCGGAAATCGTTTTTCGCCGCCACGGCCTGGAGTTTGCGCGCGCGCGGCTCGCCCATGATCCGGCGTCATTTTGCAGTTTCAGCGAGATTGTGTTCGGCGTGGGAAGGGCGGAGAGGGTTCTCAGCGATTCGAATCAAGAATATTTTGCGGCGCTGGTTCGAAGTATTGGAGAAGTCCGCCATCCGGAGGGACCGCGGGATCATCCGCTGTGGCGAATGCATCCTGAGCGCTGGCTGGAATCTTTGGCAGTACTCAATCTCGCTTTGCTCGATGGAGAGCTTGGCGGGCGAATCCAATATTCACAAGTCCCAGCGTTCTCGGCTTCGGATAGGGCAATGATTGACGTCCTGACAACCACACGAGAAGGACGCCTTGCAGTGGTCGAACTCAAGGCAGATGAGGACATCCATCTTCCGTTACAAGGGCTGGATTATTG
>PNAR01000307.1 GCA_003169715.1 Acidobacteriaceae bacterium
GAATTCATCGCCGACGATGAGTTTGTGGAAGTCACGCCAAAATCATTGCGTCTGCGGAAGAAAATCCTGCAGTTTAATAAGCGGAAGAGAAGTTCAATGGAGGCAGTGGAAGAGCGAGGTTGAGCTTGAGCGTGTTTGTTGAGCCCCTTGATGGATTTGACTTGAAATCAAGCCAGATAAACTCTTACTAGGTTATGAGAATCCGCAAACCAATAAACGTCCTTGTCAGAGAAAGGCCGAATGATATCGCTTTGGATTTGATATCCTCGTTTTCTGTCTTAGATTCGTTCGCATTTCGAGGTAACAATGGACAACCCAATCCAAACGAACCGCAGCGGAATGTTGCTCGGCATATTCCTCGCCGTTGGCCTGATCATAGGCAGCTGGGTGCTCGGAGCCGAGATTAAGGAAACGCGCCTAGGCGACCGCTATGTAACGGTTAAGGGTCTGGTAGAACGTTCCGTCAAATCAGACCTTGCCATTTGGCCGCTCAGCTATAAAGAAGCTGGAGATGACCTGTCTTCCGTGTACGCTAAGACCGAGGCCGATAAGCAGGCTATCCTTCAATTTCTTAGCCAGCAAGGACTCAAGACCCCCGAAATCGAGCTGGGGGTGGTGCGTGTTGTGGACACGCAGGCGAATGAGTTCGGAGGCACTCGAGCGCCGCATCGCTATGTCGTCGAACAACAGATTACGGTTAGATCACCGCAGGTGGATCAGGTTAGTGCCGCCGCGCAAAAAACTATGCAGCTGCTACAAAAAGGAATTGTATTAAATAGTAATCCTGGCCAGGGTTTGATTTATAAGTTTAACGGACTTAATGCCATCAAGCCCGACATGATTACAGAGGCGACACGCAACGCTCGCGCGGCGGCGGATCGCTTTGCGTCGGACTCGGGCAGTAGGGTCGGATCCATCCGTCAGGCAAATCAGGGCGTCTTCTCGATTTTGTCGGCGGATCAGGGTAGCAATACTGGCGAAGCGGGCGAGTCGAATTTTTCCGCCGATAGCAGTGTGATGAAGACCGTCAGAGTAGTTACCTCTGTCGAGTATTACCTCGATAAGTAGAATGGTGAGGCCGTTCCCGAAAAAAGCTGGGACCTGGCTTTCGGGGAGCGGCGGATTTGTGCAGCGTGGTCCGCGAGAAGAAGCTCGCCAATATGCGTTCTTCCACGGCAGATATTGCGGTGCGCTTAGTTCCCTATCGGCAACTTAATCTGGAGCAAGCCATCGAATTCATCGCCGACGATGAGTTTGTCGAGGTAACTCCAAAGTCGCTGCGCCTGCGGAAGAAAATCCTGCAGTTTAATAAGCGGAAGAGAAGTTCAATGGAAACCGTCGAAGAACGCAGCTAGTAATGTTCAATGGAGGGACGGGCGTCCCCGCCCGTCTTGCCGGACTAGGACGCCCGACACTCCATCGAAAAATAAGGATTATTTTTTCAGTGCTAACGTTCGTTGCTTGATTTCCGGAATGAACGCCTCGTCTTTCAACGACTCCAGATTAATCTGCACATTGGCTAAAGCGCCTTCAATCCCGGCGCGGGCTAATGCTATCGCCGTCGCCAAATCCGATTTCATATTTGGATTTGTAATCGGCTTTAATGTTTCCGTGATGGCGGCTACTTCTCTCGCTTTTTCCGCGACACTCATGGGAACCATGGTGGCTTGCTTCAGCGCTGCGGCGATTAGTCCCTCTCCATCCTGTACTTCTTTCGCTCGCTTATAGGCTTTCATTACGGCGCTGTAAGAGTCGGCGTCAGAATCGATCGCACTTTTCAGTTCTTCCCGCAGCACAGCGAGTCTGGCGATGTGCCGGGTTAACTCGGATTCGTATTGCAAATAGCCTTTCTTTCCGCGTGAGATGGAAGCTACCATCGTCGCCAATCCAGCCGCCATGGCTGCGCTTGCCGCCGCAGCGCTGCCGCCACCGGGTGCGGCGACAGGAGCGGCAAGCTGTTCGATGAACGGCTCGATGCCAGCGCGGATTCCACCGACCACCACCTTTCCGCCCATCACCGCCGTCAGGCGATTTTCTAGGATCATGGACGAATCAAAATTTTCTACCTGCAGAAACCACTCTGCCGCCAATTCCAATGCCTTCTTGGGAATCAAACCCACGATCTCGCTGCTGACGACACCCACGCCATGCCGCGCGGCCTCCCGCTTCACCAGTTCGAAGACGCGATGAATCGGCGTTTGCTCGAAATCCGTCAGATTCATTGAAACCTGGGCCAACCCGCGAACCAGAAATCCAGCTCCTTTCACAAAGCGTAATCCGCCGCTGGAAAATCGCACTGCCTTGGCCACTCTTTTCGCAACTTCGACGTTAGGGGTATCAAGAAAAATGTTGTAAGCGATTAGCGCTTTGCGGGCGCCCACGACGACCGCCCCCGCGGTGGGATGCAGCCTCGCATCTCCGAAGTCAGGCTTGCGTGCGGGATTGGTCGCAATTTCCGCGCTTATGCCCTCGAACTGTCCGCGGCGGATATATTCCAAATTCTGCCGCTCTGGAGAAGTCGCCGCCGCCTCATAGAGGTAAACGGGAACCTGATAACGTCGCCAGATTTCTGCACCCGCGTGACGCGCCATCACGACGCAATCTTCCAACGTGACCCCCTCAATTGGGATGAATGGAACAACATCCGCCGCGCCCAGACGAGGATGCGCTCCGGTGTGCCGCGTCAGATCCAATATCTCCGCAGCCTTACCTACGCCACGGATAGCAGCTTCCTGAATGGCCTCTCGTCCTCCGACCAGAGTAATCACGCAACGATTGTGGTCGGAATCCATCTCGCGATCGAGCAGGTATACGCCATCCATTTTCATGGCTTCGACAATGACGTCAACTTTCGATTTGTTGCGCCCTTCCGAAAAATTCGGGACGCATTCCACCAGCGTTGACATACGCAAGAAGAATATCCGGCAGAGTTAGTGGCTGCAAGCCTTCGACTTCGCTCAGGGCAGGTCTGGGGTCTACGTGTTTCTTGCGGATTCCGACAGCATCCCCAGGTCAGCAGCGGCTTTACGGCCATTCCTTCCTCGTCAAGCATTACCTAAGTCTCGGTCCAAATCCCGCGCCGGACATGCCTTTCCGGACTCTACAGCAATGACGACAATCTCCGGATAATGGGTTCCGAGAGAGAACCAGATTATGCCAAAACGGTACAGTCTCGGATCACTACTGGCTTCAGCCATCTTGCTTATTGGGTGTGGCGCTCCAGTCGTGCCAACGCCCCTTACTGGAAGTCACTTGATGGCCGCTTCGGGGGTCCAGTTCGGCATGGTTCCGGTAGGCGGAACCCGGTCGAGTTCGTTTGCTGTGAGTAATGCGGCGACGGACGGGACAAATATCATCGTCTCCCGAATCAATGTAGCCGGGCCGGGCTTCCGTCTTGGCAACGTTCCTGCCTTTCCCATGACGATCGCGCCCGGAGAAAGCGTAACCCTCGGCATTGAATTCTCTCCAAAAGTGAATGGCGCCGTAAAAGGCAACGTCTCCATCATGAGCGACGCGACGGACCCCGTCCTCCCCATTTCGCTTACAGGAAACGGAAACTCCGGTACGACAACGCCGGTTACGGTTTCGCCGGCAGCATTGAATTTCGGGAATGTTGGAGTCGGTACAACCGCGGTCTTAAACGGAACTCTGATAGCCGGAAGCAGCGATGTCACAATATCCACAGTAGATGAAACTGGATCAGGATATTCTCTCGGCGGGATTAATTTTCCCGTAGCCCTCGCTGCCGGGCAGCAATTACCCTTTTCCGTAACGTTTGCTCCCCAAGCGGCAGGCGCCGCGACGGGAACCCTGTCATTTGTCACGAATGCATCGAGTTCGCCCACCGCGACCCTGACGGGTTCAGGAAGCAGCCAAGCCACAGCTCACAGTGTGAGTCTTTCGTGGAGCGCGAGCACTTCGCCCGTGGCTGGTTATAACATCTATCGAAGCGCGCAATCCGGTGGACCGTACGCAAAGCTGACCGGCTCTCCCACTCCGTCAACCGTCTACGCGGATACCGCCGTGCAATCGGGATCCACCTACTATTACGTGGCTACATCAGTGAACAACAGCTCGGAAGAAAGCGGCTACTCGAACCAAACCATTGCTACGATTCCCTAACTTCCAGTTCCACTGCGCAGTCTAGATGCCCTTTCGCAGCGGCCGCGACAAGGGATTCAAGTTTTGATCTCCGCTTTTGCCGGGGACACTCTCGCTCGCGGCCATACTCAAATCGCTGGACCAGCAGTCGGCAATGATCTTCCATTCACCCGCTTGCCTGGTAAGGACAACCATGTACTTGCCCCGCTCCTCACGGCGCTTGCCGGTAGCCGTAGGGACCAGCATTTTGCAGCGTCCCGCCTCACAGGCCACGTCCCCAAAGACATCCACACGCAACGGATCAAGCTCCACTTCTCCCAAGCCTGCGTCCAGTACCGAAAACAAAAATTCGCGAATCGAAGCGGTCCCCCTCACCGGAGGAACATTGGGCCGCAGCATCAGAGCATCTGAGGCATAAAGCTCGGCGAGGTCATCAAGATGTGTGGTATTGCAGGCCAGCGCCCAATCCTGAGTTACCTTTCTGACTGCCGCTTCCGCCCGGCTTAACGTCGCTCCAGTCAGGGGCGCGCGTGCTCGACCCGAATCGCCCCGACCTGAATCTCTGAGCGGCGCAGCGTTTTCCACCCTGCCCTGAGGTTGTGCCGCAGATGCTTGCGGCATACCTTCATTGGCAAAATAATGATGATGGAAGTGGTGATGGTAGTGATGTGGGCCTGGAACCTGTTCCAGGGATTCCGGACTATTTACTCTCGGCGAGGTGTGCCGTTCGGGCACGGCAGTTTGCAGCAGGGGAACACCGCAAGTGGCGCAAAACTTGTTTCCCACGGGATTCTGATTGCCGCACGCATTACACATTCCATCTGACGTCTGGGAAGCCTCTTCAGCGGCGACAGATTCTTCACTATCCGTTTGCACTCCAAGACGCTGAATTGCCTGTAACGCGGCGGAGACCGCCTCCTGCCCCGGTTTAGGCCGTCGCATGTCGTAATTCATGCGGTTAAAAAAATCGTCCACCGAAGGGTTCGGGACAAGCTCTTCGCCCTTTTCTTCTCCCGGCTGGTCCTTCGGCGAGTTCGGGGACGAGTTTGGTTTTTCCTTGGCCATGAATTATCAGCGAAGACGGATGACTCATTCTAGACCAAAACTTCTTCGGCGGCTCGAAAAGTCAACCGTGGCTTCCGTCTCCGTGGGAACTCCATTGCACAGCGCCGGACGATATCGCCACGAGCGCACAACATTCAAGACTGTTCTGTCCTCGGCATTCCCAATGCTCTTGAGAAGAAGTGCGCTATGGACCAGGCCGTCAGTGCCAATGACAAAACTCACACTGAGTTCCGAGTCTGCCGGCTCGCCATCAATCACCGGAGTGGGGGTGGTAAGCGGTTCGGGAGGAGTGGTGGATTCACAGCTCGCAGCTGAACGCGGAATATGGAGAAATTTCGAGTTACTCTCAACCGCTTTCCACGGCTTGGCACCGAGAGCGGAAATATGTGCCGCACCGGAGCGCGCCGGGTTGGACGCCACAGCAGAGAATGGGACGAGCGCCGCAAGCACAAGCGCTGCAAAACCCCATGATTTGTATGTCCCCATAAACCCGCCCCGTCAGAAAGCAGCACGTAATTCAGGGCAATTGATCTACCAAGTGCAACCTTGGCATGCCCATGTTAATGAGTAACTTATGAGGGTTCGATTAATTAATTACTTGAATAGGCGAAAATCGTTGCAGATTCCGTCGCGAGATGTTCAGTTTGATTGGCTGAACAGTCAGTGGCCCGGCCAGTCCATATTCGGCAGTTGTAGGTCTTGGGGAATAGCAAGGAGCGCGGCTAACCGCCAGCCGCTAGTTCACCGTAACGGGATTCATAAGCCCGGCGACGTGTGTATGGCTTTCGCAGACATTCAACATTCCGGGTTCGTCCTGTGAAAACAGCGAACGCGGGTACGCGCAATGCAAATGGAATGCGCGCTCGTTGAGCAGATCGTTCCACAAGCTCTCGAGGGCAAGCGCTCCGGCCTTGTTGCCTTTGTTCCACAGCACAGCAACCATCTCGCCGAAAACCGTGAGCCCCAGATCTTTGCTGCGCGCCGCTTTCTTGACCTCCAGGAGCAATTGACCGACGGTCGAAAGGAATAGCTTGGGATCCGGCATACCCTTCACCATGAATTTCGACAGCATTTCGTCGGCGTCACACATGGTGAAGCGCTCTTCTCTGGCGTAGTTTCGCACGTTCACTTCAAGCCTCTGGAGGGCCTTTGTCAGCTGTTCCCGATGAACGTTGGTAGCGACAATGAGGACGGAGTTGCCCACCAGAAGTGCGGAAGATACGACCCCGCACAGCCTGTCAATGAGTGCTTGATCTGTATCGTAGAACTGCACGGAATGAACAGTGGACATGCCACCCCCTTTAGGGATTGTACTAGGATACATGATAGTCCCCTGCGGTTGTACGGTTATGCCGCCTTTATAACCGAAGGTTTATCGGAAACTGCGCGTGCGGAAGGATCTTGCGCGGAGCTAATATGCCCCAAACACGGCAATGGGCTTGTGAACGCAATATCCTTCGGGACTTAAAGAATCTGTGTCGCCGGGTGCCCCTCAGCCTGCCCTGAGCGCAGCCGAAGGGTCTCGCCGCGGTTGCGAGACCTGGGAATAGCAGTACCCCTCTTACAGGGCCACCCTTACCGTCCCTTAATAATGTCACTTAGCAAATCAGGCTTGGACTCATCGCGTACCAAATGCGGGTATTTTTCGCCGCCATGGTAATTAATCTGATAAGTCTTGTAATAGTCGGCATTTTCTACCAGAAGTTCCATGGGATCCCTGCTCCCCATTGCGGCGCGCAGCGCGTCCCGCAGCACGTGGGGGGAACTTGAGTTTTCCGTGGAAAAACTGCGGCCATTCACAGCTACAAGCCGCATCCCCGGACCGATCCCCGCCTTCGCCGCTGGCATGCCTTCGATTGTGTCCACGATGGTCCCATCGTCCTTTAGCAACAGGCCAATGGAAAAGGACGCATCGAGTTCCCGATGATCATCCTCCCAAATCCGTGTGAGCTCCGATCGGTTCTTGTCGTAAACCACCTTCCAGCCGCTGTTTCCAAGCCCAGTCATCGGCGCGCCCGGATCGTGATTCGTGAGCCTTTCTGTCCAAAAGCTTCGCCAATCGTAGGGAGCGACTTCATTCAGGGCATTCACAACGTCGTCGAACGTATAGGTTTTTACCATCGGCGGAGTGCTCGGCGCTCCGTGGAAAACATGACAGAAGTCGTCAATGGACTTCTTGCCGTGCGTCTGTTGCCGGATAATCGTGTCTACCCACAACCAATTCAAAACATCCTCGTCGTAGAAGTCCGTCTTCCTTCGCCATGAAGCCCAGCCGTCCTGCGCGAAGTAAAGCAACGTGGCAGCGTCGGCAGTATCTTGCAAATTTCTCCAAGTGCGCCCCGGCTCGTGGTCGAGTCTCGCCGCAATCCTCGCCAGGGCATCCCGGTAGTCTTCGGGTGTCCAGAGACCGCTGCGCGCGGTCAGCACGTCGCCGAGGTAAGAAGTCAGCCCTTCGTACACCCATAGAAGATCGTCCTGCATGGGCTGCTCGTAATCGGGAGTCGTCAAGTCAGCGGGGCGGCGGTATTTTCCATTCCACGAGTGCACATACTCGTGCGGCAAAAGACCGGCATGAAGCTCGCGAAGGTCAGAGTTCACCAGACCGCGCTCTTCGATACGGCTATCGTCCGATTCATGATGCTCAAGTCCAAAATGAGCAACGAAATCGCTCAAGGTAAATAGAAAGTGGTAGTCGCGGTAATGGTGCGCGCCAAATAATGCGTACGCCTGTTGCACCAGATTCTTGTATTCGTCCCACACCTCGGGCGGCGCGTCCAATGCCGCGGCGCTGTCGGCGGCTATGTCCATTTCGACAGGAGCTTTGTCGTGCGTCAGGGGCACAACCTTCAAATATTGAGCTGTAAGTACGGGAGAATCCACAAGCGTAGTTAATGAAACCGGCGCGAAGGTGATTTGCGGCTGCCTTTCATTTGGCCGCTCCACGACGGGCAGTGAGGTGCCGAACTTCCAGCCCTCAGGCAGCCGAATGCTCGCCTCGTAGGTAAGATCGTCGGACTTCCATCCCTTGGGATACAACAAGAGCTGATTCCAGCTGACGATAGCCAACTTCGCCGTCGCTGATGAACCTTCGGAAAATCCGCTCTCGATGGTTGGAGGCGAAAGGAAATCGAGCGAGGCGTTGACTTCGCTGACACCGTCGGGAACCTCGACATTAATTGTCCAGCCGTCAAGCGTATCGCGGCGCCATTTCAGAATTTGCCCGTTGCCGACAAACTTCAGCCCAGCCAGGTCCGTCACCGGACCGTCGGGCGCATGTTCGCCGGGTATCCACTTCGGGTAATAAAGAGTAAGGGTGCCTGGCGTTGCTGGAATCGTCAGTTGGGCGTGGAAGATTTTGCGCGGAGCTTCCGTCGCGTCCACGGATATTTTTATTGTGGGTGCCGTGGTCTGAGTGAATGCGGCAGATGTCAGGATCAAGAAAGAGGCAATAGCGCGAATCCGGTTTATCAAGTTTCCCCCCGGGGCAGGCAACAAGAATTTTAATATAGCAGCCATATCCTTTCCGGCCACTAAACATAAGACCGCCAACCACTGCAAGCGAATCTACGCGCAAGGCGATGTCTACCCGAACAATGTGGAATCGGCCATCTCGTTGCTCAACCGCGGGATTGTGGGACGTGGCACAAAGTCAGTGCGAAGCATCTAGCTGGTAGTGAGTCAGTTTGCCTAGGTAGCAGAAAAACAATCAACCACGAAGAACACGAAGGGTCACGACGGCCAGTTTCGACGGTTTCCTTCGTGCAACTTCGTGTCCTTCGTGGTTGATTGTTTTCGCAACTCGACCCAATACCCCGGGGCGGCCACTACCTGCTTCCGGTTACGAAGTGAGTTTGGATTGAAACTGACCCACTATCATCTAGCTGCCTACCTTGACGAAATGAGGTGGCGTTTCAATAACCGCAAGAATCCGTTCCTTTTTCGGGATGCCATGATTAAGCTCCTTCACTCCGAAAACCTGGAATACTTAAGGAGCTTACAGCCGTAGCGTGAATCGTGGTATAAAGCTGGCCTGATTCGCACCGAGGTAATCTTGTCCGAGAAGAAACACACGGATGAAATGGTTGGTGAGGCTTTACGGGAAGCGGGAGGCTTGGTTGTAGTATTTGCTCCCCTGTATGAGATTTTTGAGCCAAAACCGCACAGTTGGATTATGCTACTTTGCATTGCTAGGCGTCGGCGTCACGCTCTTAATCCTGGGCATTCAAGTAGAAAGGTTGCGTCGTGACTGAGGCCCTCCAATTATTGACTGTGGTCGCAACTGCGATTGCTTTTGGGGCCTGGGGATTAAACCGTGGCCGAAAGGAACGTCAAGCCGAGAAGCAGTCCGAAGATGAAAGGCAACAATCAATATATTTTCCCACCGACCAAGATGACACTCAGCATCGTGGTGCAGCCATGTCTCATCTCTCGCGTTAACCTCGAATACAAAGAACTCACTTCATCCAAGGCGGCTTAGAGAACTCTCCCCAATAGTCCAAACTGGGATACTTCATCATCGGCTCTGTTTGGAACGGTTGGGCACATTTTTGGTCGGGACACTACGCAAAACTGCACCCTGGGTTCCCGGAGTTCGCCCTGCCACTATTTTCGCCCAACACACAATTCTGCGGCTGCTTTATTATGGCGCATGGCCGGGCGCGGTAAATTTATCACTTTCGAAGGGCTGGACGGATCGGGTAAGAGTACGCAACTCCAAAAACTCGCGGCAGTGCTTCGGGCCGACAAAATAGCGTTGACCTGCACGCGCGAACCGGGAGGAACTGCCGTCGGCGAAAAGATACGCAATGTGCTTCTCGACACCGCAACATGCGGCCTCGCACCCAGAGCGGAATTGGCGCTCATGTTTGCCGCCCGGGCCCAACATATAAAAGAAGTGATCGAGCCTGCCTTGAAAGCCGGCCATTTCGTGCTGTGCGACCGGTTCACCGATTCGAGTGAAGCATACCAGGGTGGCGGACGCCAATTAGGCAGCAAACTCATCCTCGAATTGCACCGTATCTTCTGCAACAATCTGCAACCCGACCTAACAATCTTGATGGATTCTGACGTGGCTGCAAGCGTGGAACGCGCCAAAAGACGAAATAATCTCCGCAGCGAAAGATCGGGATCCGCTGAACCCGACGAAAACCGCTTCGAGCACGAGAGCCGCGCGTTCTTCGAACGCGTTCACGCCACCTACCTGGCAATTGCCGCCCGCGACCGCGATAGAGTTGTGACGGTAAATGCCCGCGGCACACCCCACCAGACCCACGAACAAATCGTAGAAATTGTCCATCGCAAATTGAAACTTCGACGCGGCCAGCACTGTTAAGAAAGCTCGTGTGGCGCGGACCTGCCCTGAGCGAAGTCGAACGGGGCCCTCGCCCGCGAAGGCGGAGCAAAGCTCCGCAGGATTTTAGAAGCTACATACGAAAATGCCGGGGAAAACTCTATGGTGGCCTGGAAGTGGGTAGGGTTTAGCGTACCCGAGTCCGGCCTGTATGTTACTAAGTGCTGCTGGGCGGACGACCTGTTGAACCTTCACAAGAAACTTCGTTAACTACGAAAAAAATGCTTGTACGAGGACGCAAGGTGGCAAAGGTTGGCGGAGAGTTTCAGGATTGCTCGTCAAGAGGAGCAATCGTTCACTTCCCAGAAACCGACTTCTGGCCCGGAATAACTTCCGGGTAGCCCGTCACTCGGGACGCAAGACGGCTCGTCCGAAACCGGAAGATATTGCGCCGGCGAGACAAACTGCATTTGGAGTAGTTGAGCAGCGCGGCGCACCTGCATTATGTCTTGCCCATGCTAAACTTCTGCCGATTCCCGTTCTAGAGCTGCTATGAGCGAAGAAGACGGCCTGCCGAAAGAGCTCAATCCTAACCCCTCAGCAACGGAAAGTTTGAGCAATCCTTCCGTAAACGCGGATCTCGTGCCGACCATCGCCAGCTCGGCATTCGGGCTGACTGGCGCAACGGCAACTGCTCTAGAACCCAAATTCATCGGTCCATACAAACTTCTTCGCCGGCTCGGCGAGGGTGGCATGGGACAAGTCTGGCTCGCCGAACAGACCGCGCCGGTGCAGCGTCAGGTTGCTCTCAAGCTAATTAGAGTCGGCCGGTACGATGACGAACTGTTGCTGCGCTTCCGCGCCGAACGGCAATCGCTCGCCATGATGGATCATCCCGCCATCGCCAAGGTCTTTGACGCCGGAGCCATGCCCGATGGCCAGCCCTATTTCGTGATGGAGTACGTGCCGGGCGTGCCGATCACGAAATACTGCGACGACAAGCGCCTTACGATCCGGCAGCGCCTCGAACTCTTTATCCGAGTTTGCGAAGGGGTGCAGCACGCGCATCAGAAAGCCATTATCCACCGCGATCTAAAACCGGCGAACATTCTGGTCACGGAAGTGGATGGCAAGCCGATGCCTCGGATCATCGACTTTGGATTGGCCAAAGCTACCGGGCCGCAGATCAGTGATGAAACCATGATGACGCGCGCCGGCGATTGGGTCGGGACGCCGGGATACATGAGCCCGGAGCAGGCGGATGCCAACGCGGACATTGACACAAGAACGGATGTCTACTCGCTAGGCGTGGTCCTTTACGTTCTGCTCACTGGCGACCAGCCGTTCGATCTGAGCCAGTGGAAGAAGCAACCGTTTTACGAAGTAATGCGGCAACTGCGCGAAATTGACCCTGTCAAACCCAGCACCAAGATCCGCAAACAGGACGCGGTTACGTTGGCCAAACTGGCTCACAAGCGCCAAAACGAACCGCGGATGCTGGTTAGACAGGTAAGCGGAGACCTTGATTGCATCGTCCTGAAGGCGCTCGAAAAGGACCGCGACCGGCGCTATGCAACGCCTTTGGACTTGGCCGCGGACGTCAATCGCTATCTGCGGAATGCGCCGGTTTCTGCACATTCGGCTGGCATCGCATATCGCGCGCGCAAATATATCCGCCGTCATCGTGTGGGCGTCTCAGTTTCCGCAGCGGGAGTGGTGTTGCTGATGGGCTTTGCCGTAGCTCAAGCGATTGAACTACGCAACACTCGGCAGCAACGGGACCGGGCAGACCGCATCACGCATTTTATGACTGGCATCTTTAAGGTGCCAAATCCAAGCGAGGCCCGAGGAAACACGGTCACCGCCCGCGAAATTCTCGACAAGGCCTCGCAACAGATCGGTACTAACCTGAATAAGGACCCGGAACTCCAGGCGCAGTTGATGGAAACCATGGCGCAAACGTATACAGGCCTGGGCTTGTACGGCCGCTCGCAAGATTTGACGGAACACGCGCTGGGAATTCAACGTTCACTTTTCGGAGAACGAAACCGGGAAACACTGGCGAGCGAAAGTTATCTGGCCCAGATTCTCCGGGCTCAAGGGCATTTGCCCGAGGCGGAAAAGTTGTTGCAAAACACAATTGAGGGACAGCGCCAGGTTCTCGGCGCCAATGATCCCGACACTTTGGCGTCCATGGATCGTCTCGGTTACGTTTATGCCAATGAAGCACGTCACGCCGACGCTGAAAACTTGTTCCGCCAAACGCTCAAGGCAGAGCGCAAAGTACTTGGCCCAGACGATCCTCAGACGTTAAGCACCTTGAACGAATTGGCGGAGATTCTGACGCCGCAGGGCCGGTATGCGGAAGCAGATCAGATCTACGGCGAACTGATCGCAGCGCAGAAGCGAACGCTGGGACCCGACCATCCCGCGACCTTGCTTTCGATGTCACACGCGGCTGAGAATCTCGAGGAGGAGGGCCGTTTCCCCGAAGCTGGAAAGCTGTATGCCGATGTGATTGTTGCTCAGCGTCGCGTCCTTGGGCCGGAGCACCCCCAAACTCTTAGGGCGATGACCATGCTTGCTCTCACCATGGCGAAGGAAGGCCGGTACGCCGAAGCGGACAAACTCCAGAGTCAAGTCATCGAGATCATGACCCGTGTGTTCGGACCAACGCACACGTCCACACTACAAAGCATGGAGATGGAAGCACTGGGCTTCAGCCGCGAGGGGCGTTATGCGAATTCAGAAAAAATGTTTCGTGATGTGATCGAGACGGCGGAGAAAACCAATCAACCGGCTACAGTGGCCGAGGCTTGGTACAACTTCGCGTGCGCCGAGGCTGCAAGAGGTCGCCCGAACGAAGCATTCGCCGATCTCAACCATGCCATCGAAAACGGCCTCATCTCTCCCGGAGAACTTTCACTTGATCCTGAATTGAAGGCTCTCCACAGCGATCCACGGTTCGACGCCTTAGTCGCAAAGGCACGCGCAACCAACAGCGCGAGGAAAAAGTAGGCAAAACGGGGGCGCTCGTTCCATTTTTCGCCAGTAGGTAGGGAGTGTGTGTGCGTGAGAACTCTGTTTGTAACAATCCAGTGGCGCAAAGTCGGCAAATTGCAGCCCCGCAGCGCGGAACTACAATAGCCCAGCACGTCAGAGTCTGTGTGAGTACTCGCCGGAGAGCAAGCGAGTGGAACGGAGTACGGCAAAAACCAGCTCCGGAGGAGCGGCATAGCTTAGCCCCGGACGAAAGTCCGGGGTAAAAGTAGACCACGGCCACGCGCCCAAAGGGCGCAATAGTTCTCCCACAGACCCGTCAGCGCTGGGAAAAGTGAAAAAACAATTCAAGTCCCGGAGGGACGACAGAGTTCTCACGCAGACTCGAAGGGGCGGAAGATGGGTTGCGACACAGACTCGCTCGCGCCACACACTTGATCAGATCTGCCGAGAACTAAGCCTTCTCGGTGGTCTCCGGCTCCGGCGTCTCTTTCGAATTCATCGCACTCTTGAATCCACGGATTCCATCTCCCAAGCCTTTGCCGAGCTCCGGCAATTTCTTCGGGCCAAAAATGAGCAGTGCTAATCCGGCAATTACCAATAGGTGCATCGGTTGAAACAATCCTTCAAACATGATTCCTCCAAGAATCTAAAATCCAAATGAGGCAAAGAAGGAACGGAGAAACTTGCGCTTCCCCGTTCTCGAATAGAAAGAAACTACTTAATGGTGCCGTTCATTCCGTCGGGATAGAAGCCACCAGAGTGGGCTCCGCCACCGTAAACAATATTCAATACCTGCGCTGCTGTGCGAGGAATGGACAATGCGGTGCTGTCAACGCAGAACGGATTCTGCTGAGTGGGAGGAACGTCCTGCGAATCTACCGCCGGGCTATTCACTCCATACCAGATGCATGCCAAACGGATGGATCCCGAGTGTTGAGCTTCGGTCGCCAGAATTCTGCCAGCGGCGTCGAGATAGGTCTTGTTCTGAATCAGCGGAGCGGCGCCTAGATACGCGCTGACTCCAACGTCTTCGAATTGACGGCCCAGCTTCATGAAGTCATTGACATTGGCGAAACCATACCCGAGCGCATCCAGATTGATGGCGGGCTTGGGTACAGCGGCCGAACCGAGAGCTGCACGAAGGTATTTGACGTGGTCAACTTCGTCTGTGCGGAATCCGCTGGCTACGAACGCGATATTCGCACCGCTAAAGCTCACCATTTTGCCGCCTGTGGTTGGGCCGGTTTGCTGCCCCGATGAAATCACACCCAGACCTACAAGCGTTGTTCCCCAAGTCGCCTTAAGGTAAAACTCCGCTTCCAGGTACTCGAGGTTCAACGCAAAGTTAAGAATGTCAGCATCTGTGAACGTGGCGGCGTGCAATTTACCCAGACTGCCGCCCATCATCGTCATTGCGGCGACACCCAGGCTGGTCACTCCGGCGCGCTTGAGGAACTTGCGACGGTCAACCGGACTTTCAACAATCTTCTCCAACAATTCAGTTTTCATTGAACTCTCCAATTTTATTTTCTCGAAGTTGAGGATCCGTCGCCGGATGCCTTGAGCCAAAGCGCGTTCACAGGCGGAAAAACCTGCTAGAGAGTTTCCAGAAACCAGGAAGGGACGTTACTGGTTCATCACTGAGGTGCGATCTGAATCGCGCAGGTTGCCTAAATATTTTTTGTCACGAATATTGACTGTGCTAAATCCGAATTGCGCATCTGAACGTACTCTATATATCGCCTGAATGCTTGGATGGTGCATGAATCAAGGGTTCGGCGAGCAGACGCTGGGTCTGGAGGCGAAGGGACAATGCGCGTTTTCCAAAGTGAATGCGCACCAAGCCTCCTCATCCGCGTTTGCCAGCCTGTTGTCTATTTGATTAAGGTGTTCCGCCTAGATTTGTTCCTTCATCATCCAGTCCGGCAATTAGGAATGGCGCGAACGGATAGCCGCAAGAGAGACGGTGGTAAGACTTGCTTCGCCAGCTTCGAGCCTTCGCTGTCCGTGAAGTCGGCTGGAAAGAACTCTCGGCAAATGCTGTGCAGAGACTCAGGGATATCACCTAGCATATGGTGCCGGGAGGGGGAATTGAACCCCCACGGCCTTTCGGCCTCCGGATTTTAAGTCCCGTTCGTCTGCCAGTTTCGCCATCCGGGCTCGCGCTAGAAGTTGTTGATTACAATAACATTATAATCGCGAATCCCATGGTAGCGTAATGCGTGAAATGTGAAAGTGTGTAAGTAAATGTGTCGGTTTCTTGGCATTTTTATTGGATGTCGCGGTTTTGGATGTTGGGGAGGGGAGAAGTCCCAGGCGGATGTCGAGGAATAACCGCAGGAAGATCGCGGCTACGAACTTGCCTTACTTAACGGGGCCTTGCGGCCCAAAGAAAGTTCCTGAAGTAGCGTATGGGTTGAGAACCGACCCCACAGAACTACGTGCAGTTCCGGCAGCGCGGAGGGCGAGATAATCCTTATTTGTCAGGAGTGGACGCGAGGCGTCCTCGATCTGGCTCCACAGATCTTGGAGAATTGCGCAAAGCCGAGCGAAGTCGTTCTGCAGTTGTGCTTCGACAGGTACGAAGTCGGAGTCATCGCGGTAATACATTGCCGTCGTCCACAAAGAATACTTGTCCATTGTCTCGCGGCGCGGGATCAGTCGCGTACCGCTGCTATCCATTAGTGTTCCTGGCATGCGGTCATGTAGAACATTGCGGTACTTTTTTATACTTTCTGTTACCGCAAGCAGCTTGGACGTATTGATGCGCGGGTCCGCGCGGGTGCATTTGCGATAGATCTTTTTGAAAGCCCTGGTCGCGTTTTCCGCTACCTCTGCTGCTCGTTGGAGGTTCGACCAAATCTCTTCGGCATACTTGAGATCGTCCGATCGACGTTGGATCTTGTCCAGCACACGCGCGAGATTCACGAACGCCGTGTAGTGGTTCATCGCGAAGGTCTCGAAATCGGCATCGATACCATCGCGTAGATAGATGGAGTTCGAGCTTCGAAGCGGCTCAACGTGCATCCGCCACAGCACTTCATACTTGGACACGAACGTTCGCAGCTGCGGCCACCACTCTTGCTCCGCCGCATCGCCACTCTCCGAAAGCGAGACAAGCGATTGTGCCGCAGATTGTCCTACGCCAGAACTTGGTTTCTGCATGTCCGTGAACTCCGTATTCGATGCCGCCTAATAGATGCTACGAACGCGTTGAATTATCTCAACAGCTTGCTGATTATCGCATCGACGATCTTGCCGACCCATGCGAGCCCGGCAATCCCAGCGAGGGGGCGCGCGAGGAACATCAGCCAAGCATGGATCGCCTGGGTCCAGAAGATGAGCCGCGCCTTGCGCGCGCCGAATCTCGGGAGCGAGCGGGTCCAGTACTCCTCTTCAGCGTCTCCGACCAAGTTCTCGCGGTACTTCATCGGCAGGAGAAGCATGAAGAACTCGGCCAGCTTTGGCGGGTTCAGAACGAAGTTCCTTGCCGCTGCTGATCCGTGATGGGGTACTGACCACAGCTCGAATACGGCTCGGTCCGATTGGCCCTCGATCAGGACTCTGGGAATAACGTGGCTTTTCCCAACTCCGAACCTGGCTTCTATGAAAGCGCAGGCAAGAGCGACCTTTCCTGTTCCTGGTTCGCCGTGGATCCGTAACAGATCTCCCTCACGATCGGAGACCACTACGTCATCCATGTGATGAGTAATTACGTATTGCTCCAGTTCGTGAGCTTCATTCCAGTTCCAGGATTTATGGCGGCAGCGCCAGTTCCAGCTCATCGCAATCCTCCCCCTAGCGCTTCCACCCCGGCTGCCATTCGCTTCGTGGCGGACAGCGCCCCCTTCAGCGCAAGCATTCCTGCGGCCTCGATCTTGAAAAAGCGCTTCGAGCGCCCGCCGCGCTCTGGCGTCGCTCCTCCGGTCCAGGAGGAGACAAGCTTCTTTCGTTCGAGCCGTTCGAGTGCCGTGTAGACCGTGCCGAGCGATGCTGTCCGGCGCGCACGATCTTCGATCTCCTCGCGAATGCGCAAGCCGTATGCGTCGTCCTTGAGTCGGAGGATCGCGAGCAGCACCAACTGTTCAAAATCGCCTAGTGAGTCCCTGGGCATATCCATTTCTCTGGCTTTGCAGTATAAATCACCACTGTTAGCAGGCGCAAGTTCGGGGAAGGCGGAAAGCGAAAGAAGGCAGGCGGGGGAGCGGCGGTGCCGGTTTTCCGTTTAGTTGAACCATTTCTTCTCGATGAGGATGGCCGGGAGCACCTGCAGTTCGGACGGAGTGAGTATGGGCGAAAATTGCGAGCCTAGGCAGAGCCTCCCGTCGGTCCGCCAGGTGAAATAGCCGATCCGATATACGTATCGGGTGTAGTCCCCTTCCCCGGATACGTTATCTGGAAGCCGGCCTTTCCCCGCCGCCGCAGTGCTTCGGAAGACGATCGCAATGCATACCCCTGTCCAAAAACANNTATCATAGGTTATGAAAATAGTATGAAACACCGCTTTCGAGTTTTTGGGAAGGTACTCTCTCGCTGAGGGCCGGATGATTACTGACGAACATGAAAAACCTGACGTGCAATTCATGCTCCGCGGGGTCACCCCTGACTATCCGGGACACCAGGTCGCATTAGCCCTCGTTGACAACTACCGCGGCATTTCTCGCTGCGTGGGCAGCGGAGTTGCGGTCGCCCCTGGTCTGGCAATGACGGCGAGCCATGTCATCGACGACTGCGTTAGATATCGGCAGCAAGTCGACGGCTACAGACATTCTGACCAATCCCTCTCGTTGACGGCGGTGCAATCCTACGAAAACAAGGTGTTCGTCTGGTCCGTCGACTTCATCTATGGCTCGGTCCTTTCTGATATTGCTTTCCTGCGCTTCGCTCGCCCCGCCTGGTGGGGCGATGGCCCTGGCCAAGCGAAGCCAGCCTTTGCCCGACTCAATCTTAATCCTCCGGCTCCCGGTGATGGAGTTCGTGTTTTCGGGTTTCCCAATTCGGAAATGCGGAATGGTGTTTTGAACATATATCCGGCGGAATGCGAATGCCGGGTTCTAAAGGTAGAGGCCAGAACCGACGAACCGAAATGGAACAAACCTCTCGCTCACATCGAACTCGAGGGGCAGATAGAGCACGGAATGAGTGGCGGCCCGTGTTTTGACAACGATTGGAACGTTATAGGGGTAAATTCGTCTGGATGGAGCGGGTTATCTTTGGCAACCGTGGCGCTACTTTGGCCAGCAATGAAGATCGAGATTGATTTGTACAAAACTGGTCCGTTCCCGGCCATCGAGCTCTTCAAAAGCGGCAAGAACGCCGCTCTAGGATACCAACGTGTCTACATTACCTCCGATGGAAGTGCACGATTCTCTCGCATCGATCCAGAAAGTCTAGAAGCTACGAACTACTTTGGCGCGACGGAAAGTTTATCTGGTGCGATCGATCACGCCGGCGCTGCCGCTCAAGAAACGCTTGCTGAGCTACGCATTACCCTAGCAAAAGCCCAGAGCGGGATTGAACCTATCAACTCAAACAAAATTGTGCGCTTGGCACGGTACTACTTCTGGGATCTGGAGGCTGCACTTCAACTATCCATGCTGCTCGCGTCTCGGCACCTCGGGCTCCTGATCACGGAGCCGCCCACCTGGGATCAACTTTTGCAGAATTGGAAGGCCCAAGAACCCAGCGGTGAGGTGATGGACGGATTAGCAATGCTTGACTTTGACTGGAAAGGTGTAGACCTGTTCGATACTCGGTGCTACGCCGCTTTCAGCCGATCAGGCGTTTTTGGTGTTCAATCCATCCAGGGAGTGAAGGACGGACTGCCCGTCGGCCCCATCATAGCGGCGTCGCTAGAACCTCCGTGCCGAAAAGGTTGTTCGCAGCTGTTCCTTCCGGATGGACTTGATCGATTCCTGGATGCAAGCCGACGTTTTGTTCAAAGACTCCTCCTGCTGAGCCAACCAACGCCGGATCAGAAGAAAGGATCCAGAGATGCCTAAGCAAATTGCGAGTAGGGGAATACGGGCTACTTAAGATGCCGCGAAGAACGTGCCTTCACTGCCGGAGTGGGCATGATGTCCTCCGTGCAAATAGTCAATTCCACTATTTTCGATTATCATAGATAGTGAAAATAACGAGGAATGCTATTTTCGGCCTCAGGTAAAGCCGATGCCCCACAGTATCAACATTCCCGGCCAGAAAGTGTCGCAGGGTAGCTATTCAGCATTTCTCCCAGCAGCCCTGCCTCCAAAACTAAACTGGACACCGCGGTTGATTGGAGCACTTTCGGATGCAGACCGGTTAATCGGAAGACTGGCCGGCGAAGGTAGTCGGCTGCCCAATCCTCATACTCTGATCCGGCCCTTCGTACAGCGTGAAGCCGTTCTATCGAGCAAGATTGAAGGGATTCAAGCGACGCTGGGTGAACTGCTCGCCGCTGAGGCGGGAGCGATCGTGGATCGCAGTCCCGAGGATCTTCGCGAGGTTGGTAATTACGTGGTGGCTCTTGAGCATGGCATCTCGCGCCTCAAGAAACTTCCCCTTTGCGTCCGGCTTACCCGCGAGTTGCACGAAAAACTCATGATGGGCGTCCAAGGGCATCAAGCTGCGCCCGGACGTTTTCGCAAGATCCAGAATTGGATTGGCAAGCCTGGCAGCACGATCGCAACTGCTTCCTACATCCCGCCCCCTCCGGGAGAGGTCGAGCCGTGTCTCGCAGCCTGGGAGAAGTTCGTGCATGAATCAACCCTGCCGCCTCTCGTGACCATTGCACTCGCTCACTATCAATTCGAGGCCATTCACCCTTTCCTCGATGGCAATGGCCGAGTCGGACGCCTACTCATCACCTTGTTCCTGATCGAGCGTCAGATCCTCCCGACACCCCTGCTCTACTTGTCGGCGTTCTTTGAAGCATCAAGGCGAGACTATTACGACGGTTTACGTGCGATTAGTGAACGCGGAGCGTGGAGCGATTGGTTGGAGTATTTTCTGCAGGGTGTCGCTCGCATGTCTGAGGATGCTTTGAGTCGAGCCACGCGAATCAACGGACTACTGGCCGAGTGGCAGAGAAAAGTATCCGGAGAATCAAGCAACAATCCGTTGCGTGTAGTCGAGCTCTTGGGGGTAAATCCCTTCATCACGGTCAATGGCGCAGCGGACAAGTTAGCGATCGCGTTCACGACCGCGCAGCGCGCCATCGAACGATTGGAACGCACAGGGATCGTAAGACGGATGGGCGACGCCAAGCGCGACCGAGTCTACTGCGCGAATGCTTTCCTGGATATCCTCGAGGAGCCGGCCCGCCTCAAGCCGGCCGACAACAAGTAGTTCCATGTGCTCTCGAACCCAAAAACACTGGAATCGGGGCGGGCTCAACCAGAAAGCGTCAGAGCAATCGAGAACTTGGAATCAGGATTTCGCGATCACTGCACGGAGTTCAACAGAAAGAAAAGATATGAAGGACATTGGTCGTAATGATCCGTGCCCTTGTGGCAGCGGAAAGAAACATAAGAAGTGCTGTTTGGGAAAACCACCCTTTGTGGTCGATTTCGGTTCAAAGCGAATATCCGAAATTGCCATACAAAATGCCCGAGAGACTAGCGTAGCGGCTTTTGCGATGAGAGATCGCATGGCGGGCGCCCGTAGGTCGATTATCACCCCGCCTTTCGACGCGCCAGACCAAGCAGCATCTGCACTCAAGAACTACCTTGAATGGCTCGAGGGGGAGTTAGGCAAATTGCTAGCGACCCATTCCTCGCTCTTCTGGCTCTTGCTCGATAGACGTTTGCCGTTCGGACTAGACAACCCAAGTACCAATGTGCACGTGATCAACTATCTGACACGCAAACACGAAGTAAAGACTACTGCATTTTTGAAGTGCGGCTCCAACGAATTGAACGATGTGAATTGGAATATCGACGGTACCGTTGTGCCCGATGTCAAGAAGCAGGATGTGGTAACAGTCTGGGGCGATGTCTCCGAGATCCTTAACGAGGTTTTAGCTCTGGACAGTGCCTATCGCCGCGTCGGCAAGGGCGCCACAATCGACCTTCAGGAGCCCTACATTGAAGCGCGCCTAGATCAAGCAATGGACGAGTGCTGCGAAATATACGACCGCCGCCGAGCAGCCTACTCAGTCAGTCTCAGCCCCATCGGTACGCTCGCGTCTTTTCAGAGCGAGGCTGCGGAGATCTCCTCCGAGTTTCGTACGGATCGACGGTCGACGATTGTTTTCTTGCAGAACTTTGAAGGCAAGGAGGAGTATCAACTAACATCCCCCTCGTCCGGTCGCATTCGTCATCCGAACTTTCTGCCGCGGACTCTTAGCCTTGAAGTGTTGGGGTTGCTCGCCCCATTTGAAAGCAGGTTAATAGAGGTTACGGGTTTGACCGTGCGACAGCTGCGGCTTTGTTTCGTGGCTTTGAAGCAGTTTGTACTGGATCATTGGGAAGGCGAATATACTTTCGTACAACGAGGCCTCGTCATCTCGGAGAGCGGACTTTTGGAACTCGCTTTGGCAACTCTTCTTGCCGCACTCTTCCAACTCGAAGGAGAACCGGCTGACTCGAATGAGGTTTCGAACGCTTTCGTGAAACTGCTGTCCACTGGCTCTAAACTCGGAGGCCAACTACTATCGCACGGAACATTCGGTTGTCTACACCGCTTCCGTGATCAGGATCTTCTCGATCTGACACTCCACCCTCTCGTGCTGAACAGCGTTTTGATGGAGATTCAACTCGACGGCGAAATGCGGGTGATCAAAGGGTCGCATTTTGAAGAAGAGGTGAACTCGCGCTTACTCGCGGACGTACCGAAGGCGAGTCATCCGATGCAACCTGGGCTCAATCTCAAGCGCAAAGGCCAGCATGACCCTTATGCTGAGTGTGATGTGTACCTGGCGGTTGGCAATTTGCTCTTTGTCGTCGACTGCAAGGCTTATTCCTACACGTTGGCATATTTTGGCGGCGAGCGGAAGGCGGTGGAGAGTCGCTCCTCCGTCGTTCAGGGATGGCTGGCGCAAAGCGACAACCGGGCACAAAAGATTGCGATAGCGCCTGTAGGGGCCAACTACGAAATTCCGGCTCGAATAACCCATCTCATACCAGTAGTGTGTACTGCATTTCCGGAGTTTATATGGGACCTTGCTCCGGAACATTTTCTCGTCGATAGGTCGATACCGAGGGTCTGTACATACGGAGAGATGATTGAAGTTCTTAACGATGATCCCGCAGGCCTCATTAATTCTCCTTTTGCCATACCGATTAAGCGCTAAGTGGAGAAGAGGGCTGTACCGTCCGTCGCACAATTCTGAACGGGACGTTACGATGCTTCGGGGATCTTCGTGAAGGCAAGAATCAGTTCCGGGCCATTTGGGAGAAGTGAAGTCGATTCGGGGCGTACGCTCCTGCCCCCAGGAAAGCTCCCAAATATGTGTCATCATTCATATCCATTTTATTCAGCGGCTTAAACTATAAAAGTCCCCTACGTCTGCCAAACATAGAGGTATATTGTTTATTTAATTATGTTTACAGATTGACTAGCCTCCGCTTTTAAGTCCCGTGCGTATGCCAGTTTCGCCATGATATTAAAGCACTTAAATCGACTTAAAGCAGTAATATGTGTAAGTGAATGTGTCGGTTTTAACGATCAATGGAGTAGCCCCTGGTCGCGCATCCGCTGCTCCTGCTCCTCTGAAAACCTCTGCCATTTCCCTTTGCGAACTTTGACATCCTTGATAATCGTCACGTAGTTGATTTTGTCCGGGTCGCGCTCATCGTGGGGCTTGAGATCGGGCGAGTCCGACATTTGGTTCAACTCTTCGATCAACTTCTTGTCAGCCTCGGGATCGCGTGGTTTCTTTGGAGCTGCTTTGATGTCGCGCCACGCGGGGAGATATTTATCCCATAGGCGCGTAATCAGGAAACTGGTGTCATCGGGCGGCGTGCCTGCAAAATTGATGAGACCGGTCTTGAGGACTTCCTCCGGCATCGCGGAATAGTAGGCGTCCAGCTTCTTGAGATCCTCCTTAAAATCGATGCCGTTTACGAAAGTCTGGTGAGGATCGAGAAAAAGCGGGATGATCTGCGCGTGGAAATTGTCCTTCGACGTGAACACCGAGCAGAAGGGCAAGTAATAAAGATAGGCAAGATCGACCTGATGGCTTGCCTTTACGTTCCTCAACAGTTGCGTGGGCAGCACAAGGCAGAAAAAGAGGTTCACTGTGAGCAAGAAAACGAAATATGGCACATGCTCTCGCAACGGCGGCCGGCGGCGCTGAATCCAGTCAGCAATGACAATATCGGCGGCGTTGGGAACATTGATGGCTTCAGGCAATCCCAATAGATCAAGTCCAAAGCGCAGCAGCCATTCGGTGTCCAGGTAGTCGATGATCGTGTCAGCAATCTGTTTCGCATCCTCAAGAGTTTTCGGCGTCCGCCACGGGCCAATATTCCGCATGACGTGCTTGACCATCGCATCGAAATCAACGGCGGTGAGTGATCTTCGCCACTGTTTGGCTATATTCCGTTCCACATCCAGAAACTGGCGCTTGGTCCAGCGTTCGAGCGCTTCCTGCTCCTTGCTTTTGCGATAAACGACGCCCTTTTTGTCTCCAAGCTGAACGGGTTCGCCGTGGGCCATGGCGACGCGTTCGTAAACAGTCTTGATGTCGAATTGGCGAGTTAGTTCGCCGTTCAGGATCGCCATATGGTGAACGTTCGGATAGCCTTGCGAATCTGGGGTCCGGTCGGCCAGCGAGCCTACGAGCTGCTCCGGCGTGCTGCCGCTCTTCAACTGCTTTTCGAGATCACCAAGGCACTCAACGAAGAAAAGCGGTGTAATCGTGGACATGTAGAAATTGTCCATCAGCGCGGCTTCGTGAATGTTCAGGCTTTCGAGCGATGACTTGTCGAAAATGAGCGACGGTCCTTGTGACATATCATTTGTCGTCCTTCCCCGCAGTTCCTTTTGACGTGTCCACAATCGCAGCCTCTATGCGTTCGAGTATTCCCGCCTCAGCGGCGTCTGTCCAGACTTTGATCATCCCGTGCCTCTTCCATGAGTTCTTCAAACGTCGGCCGGCTCGCGCTTGCTTGCTGAAGCTTCAGCTCCAGCCCGAGCGCCGCGAGGATATTGGTGATCTTGGAATATCCCAGTTCGCCCATCCGTCCGTTCTCCAGGGCGTCGAGCGTGGAGAGTCCGACCCTAGCTTTTTTTGCGAGCGTGGGCTTCGTCAGGCCGAGTTCTTTGCGCTTGATGGCGATCTGCTCGCCCAGTAAGTACAGGGGCAACATACACCTAATATACGAGGTTTGTACGCGTGACGCATCAGAATAACCTAATATAATGGGTGTTGACGCGGCTATCAGGAAGGGCAAGCAAGCACGATCTAGGAGGAAAGAGGGGTCAGTGATTGCGTGCCCGGAGACATTTTAAGTGCCGTATTTTAAATACATTTTCCCAGAAGTGAGCATCAAATACTTGTGCCAACACAGCATTATTGACTTGCATTAACGCAGCATTATATACTTGCACTTGCACAGCATTAAAAACTTGTAGTAACCCCGGGGCAGAGGAAGTCCATGGCAACGCCGAATAAGAAGCTGGCTGAATCTCTCGATGCGCTCAAAGCGCTTCAGGATGACGGAAGACGTGTGTTCCGATCGGATGACCTGAGCCGCATTAACCGCGAACGTCTGCTTGCCAACGGCTTTGTCCAAGAAGTCATGCGCGGCTGGCTGATCTCCTCTAGCCCCAGTGCGCGCGCGGGCGACAGCACCCCATGGTACGCCTCATTCTGGGAATTCTGCGCGCGTTACTGCAACGACCGCTTTGGCGAGGAGTGGCATCTGGCGCCGGAGCAATCGCTTTTGCTTCACGGCGAGAGAACGGTCATTCCGCCCCAGGTGGTGGTCAGCAGCCCGAAGGGCACCAACAATACGATCAACCTTCTGTTTGGCACCTCGCTCTACGACCTGAAGGTGTCCGAGATGCCGGCGGCAGCTGATCTCGCGGTAAGGGACGGCCTGCGGCTTTTCTCGCCTGTCGCGGCGCTTGTAAGAGTGCCGGAATCCTTCTTCGCACGAAACCCCATCGAGGTGCAGGTTGTGCTGGGCAGCCTCGCGGACGCGTCGGACCTGCTGCGGCTTCTTCTCAACGGCGGCCACTCTGCGAAAGCGGGCTATCTCGCCGGGGCGTTCCGGGCGACCGACCGGCCGAAACTGTCGGATGAGATCGTCAGCACGATGAAAAGTGCCGGTTACGATGTGCGCGAGAGCAATCCGTTCGAGGCTGGGCAGACATTCGGCGCACCGAGCCGCGCAGTGTCGCCCATTGTCGGACGCATGCACATGATGTGGGAATCGATGCGCGACGCAGTTATAAAGAATTTCCCGGCGGCACCCGGACCGCCGAAGGACAAGGATGCTTATCTGCGTTTCATCGATGAGATCTATCAGAGTGACGCGTATCACTCGCTGTCCATCGAGGGATACTCCGTCACGCCCGCACTGATCGACCGGGTGAGGGGGGGCGGCTGGGACCCGGAACATCACGAAGACGATCGCAAGAGCCGCGACGCACTGGCGGCGCGGGGCTATTGGCAAGCATTCCAAAAGGTGAAGGCGACGGTGGCGGAAGTGATTGCGGGTGGGAACGCCGGCACCCTCGTGCGCGAAGCGCACAACGAGTGGTACCGCGAACTGTTCCAGCCCTGCGTTGCCGCGGGCCTGATCGAAGCCGGAGCGTTGGCCGGATACCGTAACAACCCCGTCTATCTGCGCACGTCGCGCTTCGTGCCGCCGCGGTGGGAGTCGGTGCGCGAGGCCATGCCGGCGTTGTTCGATATGCTCGAAAAGGAATCTGAGCCTTCTGTGCGCGCCGTGCTCGGTCACTGGCTGTTCGGTTACGTCCATCCCTATCCGGACGGCAACGGACGGATGGCGCGCTTCGTAATGAACGCGATGCTCGCCTCGGGCGGCTATCCCTGGACCGTGATCCGCGTCAGGGATCGCAACACTTACCTGAAGGCACTGGACAGCGCCAGCATCGAGCTAGACATCAATCCCTTCGCCGCTTTCGTGGCGAAGCGGGTGCGATGGTCCCTTGAGCAACACGATCTGAGATTCCCGGAACCAAGAGAGACCTATGATTTCGACCGTGGTGCCGTCAAATTCTGGGGTCAGGACGGAAAAAACCGCGTATGGTGCGCCATCAGCGAAGAAGCCCTGGACGATCACTTTCAGGGCGACGACAAGGACAAGCTGGAAGTGTTCGGGGCTAATCGTCAGACCATCGAACTGAAAGCGCGGCAGAAATATTTAGACGGCGAAACGGAACCGGACGGATCTGTTCTCATCCGCACAGGCGACCTGTAGCGTCAGAAATTAGACTGAAGATTCCTATGACAGAGCCGAAGAATTCATTCAACTGTTTGGCTAAACGGGAGCTAGGGTCGAGAAGCCGACTGTCTCCATTCCGAACCGGATTTGACACTCAATTCATAGCCTGCTTCAGGGCAGCGCCAAAGGGACTTCGCACGCTCTGATTGGTCCGTCAGCGTTTGTCGACGAAAGCATTACGAAATCACAGGCGGCGCGCCCGTGCAAATAGCTAATCTCGCTATTTTCGATTCCCTTAGATTGTAAAAATACCGCGGAACATTATTTTCATTTTCACCCCAAGAGCTACGTGACGTCCTAGAAATAGAAGTCAGCGAGTCGAGCCCGATGTGTTGAAGTCGACCACAGAGTTCCACTCCGCCACGGCACCGGCCTTCGTCGCCACGAAAGAAACGGGCTTTAGCGCGAGCGCGTACGTGCGTGGCCCCTTCTCACTGGGTACGACAAACTTTCCGCCTGCGGCAATCAGCAACGGAAACTGCCCGGAGGCAATGGCTCCTCCTGGCATAGCAAATGAGACCGGGATTCCTAAATTCCCTAGATTTCCAAACCCCGCGCTGATCGTGACGTCGACTGTGGGTGGATTGATAATGCTTGCTTGGTAAGTCAGTGTCTGCCCGTCGGAGGACATTGCGAATCCGACGTGAAGGCTGACGTCGAGTCCCTTGTTAAAAGTCGCTCCAATACTGCCACCAACCCCGCCTCCGGGCGGGCATGTCCCCCCTCCGATTCCGAACGGCTTAACGCGCACGCCGAGAAACTGCCAATGGGCCTGAAGATGGCCGCTCGTGTCCGCGTGCGCGGTCAATATGAGACTTCCATCTTCTTGCGCTGTCGCGCTAAAGGCGGAGAGTGCTCCGGCAGCATTCAAATCACCGGGGCTCTGTAGTTCTATGTAGCTGTTGCACAGGTCGTTGTTATCGTAAAAATGCCCATTCGCGCCTGTTGATTGGAAAGACACGGTCCGTTTTTCAGCAGGCAAGGCATTCAAACCAGCGACCGCCGCGACGATCGGGTCGAACGACGCGAATACTCGCACATCAGATTTGATGGATTGCAGAGGCGCTGCTAGGGGCTCGACTTCCTTCTGGAGCGCCAAAAGTCGAGCGGCTTGTGTAGCGGTGTCTTTCGCGATGTCTTTCGTGGTACAGCCAACGTTTAGCATACAAGCGCTGAGCAGAGCGAGAGCAAGAGCAGTTTTCATGGTCCCACCTTGGCGGCGACGAGGCCGTAAACGTGCAATCCGTCGGGAAGCACGAGAATGCGGGACACCGTGACGTGACCCAAAATGTTTAAAGCCGGAGTACTGATGATGGCTTTGGCACCGGGAAAAGTGACAGGCATCTGATTTGCCGGCAGACCGAGCGGGATGTCTGTCGCTATCGGTATTTGAATCGTCGCAAGATTATTAAGCTCTTTCGATGCTTTCGCCTTGATTAGATCTTTAACGAAACCGCCAATCTTGAAATCCAACATGCCCCACTGCGCCCTCGGCACAAGTTCTTCTAATCGCACATTTACGGTCAACAGTGATGCGGCTGGGTCGATCTTAGTCTCTAGCAGCGCGGTGCCAACGACCTGCACAGTCAACCCGATGTCTTTCTTTGTAGCTTCGGCATCGACCGTGACGAGCGGGTAGCCGAGTTTCAGATCCGCGGTTACAGACTTAATGGTGAGCGTTGCGTCTTTGACATTAGGCACGGGCAGGGTAACGCCGGCTGCGCCTTTTAGGGCCGAGTTAATCAGGTTCGTCGACAAAAAGATGCTTACGGTGCCTGGTCCGTCGAGCACCGGATTGACACCTCCCGGCTGTGTGGTCAGATCCTTTTTCATTGCCTCCAGCGAATCGGCCTCCGCCTTGAGTACGTTGAGCCGCTGCTGGGCCAGTTCCTCCTCCGTGTTCGTTTTGCATCCAGCCAATAGTGTCAGACAGATGAGGAGGCTGGATAGGTGTACTGAGCGTCGAGTGGGCAATTTCGGATCCTCCATGGCGGGTGCAGCGAGTTACATCCTTTGAGCCTTTGTGCTGGTTCCTGTCGTTCTCCGTTCATTCATCCAACTTGAACATTGGCCCGACTCATCGAAAAGATGCCCTGCTCAAACACTCATCGTTGATTTGCATGACTGACATTTGAGAACAGTGCGACGTGCGGTCAAGAGCATTTGGCCGTGTGCACTTTCTGCCGCTCTTACTACTGCCCTTTCCATCTGAAAACGATATCTTGAACTTCCCTGGGGTCTATTTCACATGGAGTCGAGCCTGTGGGACATTGCTCACCGGGGTCTACAGTGATAACAATCTTGCTCAACGCTAATTTGCTGGGCTTGTGTCCACTCCCCTGCACTGCAACTCGGACGTTGCCGTCCCGATCCGAAAACCACATTCGCTCTATTTCTTGCGGGTCAATTGTCTGCCCCTGATCATCCACTAACTGAAATTGTTCCTTCTTTACGGTACCGCGTAACCACTTCGGAGGAACTCCTTTATCGTGCGGTACCAGCTCCACAATGTCAGTTTGGGACACAATCGCCTTCGCCATATTCAATTTGCACCCTTCGGCTACGACGTGCGACGTTTTTAATGCATCATCCCAGTCACACGTTGCGAGTATTCGATCCTTAATCGCCGAAGGATAAGCGTCATGCTCGGCCAACAGAATGGCAGCTGTGGAGGTCACGAGTGGGGCAGCTTGACTAGTTCCTGTAATCACGTCAAAACCGCCACCCTGAACAGTGCTGTAGATATTGTTGCCCGGCGCAGCTATCTGAACTGCGGTATCGCCTCTATTTGAGTCAGGCGTCAGTGTACCGTCATCCATCAACGCCGCCACGATTATCACGTTGCTGAGAGGAGTACCGTCATCATTCCTAAATGTGCCATTGAAATGCCGATTGTTCTGATCATTCAGGTCTTTCTGGTCATTGCCTGCAGCAAGCACAAGTAAAGCATCCGATGAATGCTTTGCTATGTCGTCCCTAATAAGAGGACTTCGAGGACCTTCGAGGCTAAGGTTTATCAGGTGAATTTGGTTTGGCAGGCTGTCTGCTAGCGCTTGGCCAGGAAAGGTGAAGTCCGGGATGTTTCCGTCCGCACCCTGAGCTATCTTCAAACAGTATACGTTTACGTGTTCTTCAAGATTAAGCGCTTTAATCGGCTCCAACCACGAAGCCAAGCCCCGTGCCGTCACAAGACCCGCAACGTGTGTTCCGTGGGATTCTAGGTTACCGTCGGCATCGGGCGTAGTATCCTCGGCAGGGTCGGACACTTCGTTGACGTAGTCATACCCGATCGATCCCTTTTGCCATGGTATGTTGGACAAAGCCATTGGTAGCTTCCAGAAGAATGGCATCAATCTAGGGTGTCCAGTGTCAACTCCCGCATCGACAATACCTACGCGGATCAAGCCCGTGAGAGATAAATCGGTCTGCCGGATTCGATTTGCAGCGATTGCCGACGCGTACCATTGAAGTCCGTTGTCTCCATAATTCTTTACAGTGTCCGCAGACAGCTTGGTGCCATGTTCTGGTTGGATGAGCCTCGCCGGCTGAAGAGGCGCGAACTTCGTGCCACTACCGGATAGTGCAGCCTCGGCCGTATGCGAAGATACATCGGCACGAAAAGTGACCAGAGTTGGAACCCCAAGCCGCGGGAGCGTTGGCAACTCAATGGCGTCCCCCCCGGTGACCGTACCTCCTGCCGAGATGGTGAGTCCTTGTTTAGCAGCTGCGCGACGAACCAGGGTTACACATGACTTAGCTGCTTCGAAGTGAAATATGAAGAGGTCAAATGCGACTCTCCCGCAGGCTACATTAGCCAACGCAGTCTCCGTTGTTTTTGGCGAGAGGCTAACTGTTTGGGTGTCCACCAACGTTGCAAGGGACTCTAACGATTCCACCGAGGCGTCCGTCGGGATTTCTATATCGACACGATATTGGTTTACGACGGAGGCGATCTCGGAATCGGCAAGGGCATAAAGCAAGAATGGAACCTGTGCTGATTGCTTATGCGCGGACGCGTAGATCCTCCTTGTTTGTTCGAATTCGTGTGCACTGACTAGGCTCTTAAAATGATTGAGTTCGCCTGCTTTAATCAGAAAACTGTTGAGTAGCTGGCCAACGGGATATTGCTCCTTTACCTTGGTGATCGCTCTCTCTGTAGCAAAGCCGATCGCGTTTGGCGAGGCTCTCTTAAGAAGATCCCAAGCCTCACCATTGTGATTGTCTCGCTGAACTCGCAAAAAACACGCACGTAATTGCTCTGCGGGAAGTGTGCTTTCGCCAGAGAATGCTGGGCACCCTCCATAGATTATCGACCACTCTATTGTATCGGTCAGTGCGATAGGGCTCTCGCCAGCTACGTCGCTGTTCTCCTCGCGCTCGCCACTGAGACTCCGTCCTTGGACTAAATTGTCGATTTGGCTATCACTTACGGCACTCAATGCATTGAATGCTTTATCATTGTGAGCCTGCAGGCCCTTGTATATGGAACGGATCTCCTTGAAGCGTTTCGCCTCCGCGAGCCCACCAAATTTGTTCCGCTGGCCCTCGTGATCCATTACCCAATCAAAATTGGCCTGGATTGCGTATTCATCCAGACTTCTCCCGATTGCGCGCAAAGTGGCCGCCTTAATGTCATCCGTGGAGGTTGCATTGATTCGGGCGAAGGCTTCGGGGCCCTTCTGGGTAGAGGCATAGCATTTTCGGAGCTCAGATAGAGGCCGCATCTGATCTCCGGCGAACACATCGCACCCCTCGTGGGCGATGCTCCAGAGGACCTCATCGACCAACTCCCGGTTTAACTGAGGAGCCACCGACTCAATGGGATTCGATGCGACGTTCGAAGGCAACACAATATCCGACTGTATCAACTCGAATGGTAGCCACTCTACATCGAGCCTCACATCTCTGGAGCGATTATGGCTACGATTATGGTAGGTTGTCTTGACCAATACGTGCTGCTTTGTAGCAACCACTGAGGTGGAGTCGAAGAGAGACCATGAATTGTCCGTGCCACAAGCAACTTCGTGAGGGTCATGGGGTCCATAGTCATCGGGATAGTTTGCGGTCGTGTAGCAGTGGGTCTTGACAACCCACGCATTAGCCGGTAACTCGACTCCTAGTCGAACGCAACTTGCGCATCCCGCGTTACTTTCAGAACACTTGTCAGTCGTGCAATTAAAACCTACAGCACTCGCCGTTCGCTCCCCGGAACTAATCTTCTTCAGCTGCGCTCGACTTTGTTGAGGGCCTATCACGAACGAGACTATGAGCAAGATGGCGATGTCCCACGCGCACTCGGAAGCGCGCCAAGAAAGAATAGGTGTCGGTGCTCCCATACACTTTCCGCTTCACTTCCCAAATACGAGCTTTACTGATTGAACCGTATTCTTGTTTTTGTCTCCGCTCAGCCCAACGGTTATAAAGGAATATTGAATCTGACCAGACGCGTTTACGTCCCACTTCACGCCGTACTGAACGTTGACCGTGAGCTTACTAAATGGAAGACCGGCCGCTGTTGAAGAGGTCTTTACAGCTTTCGCGGCCTCTTGAATAGTCTGCGCCAATTCATCCTCAAGTTTGGGGGCAGCATGGGATCCCTGGAGGCTCGTACTCTTCGTCGGCGTTGGTAGGGCGTAGGTGTAAGTGACGTCGTTAACTACGTCTTTTTCGTGAGATGTACCGAATTTGAAAATAAAAAGGTTTAGCGTGAAACCGCCAGTAATTGCTGTAGTCGTCTTGAAATCAAACTCAGCACTTGACAGTGGCGGCAGTTCGTTCGATGCGCCGGTCCCGCGATTGTCTTGATATTTCTTCAGCGCTTTTGTTACCTGATCTATCACTTCCGCTAGCGGCTTTTGGTCCTCTGCGGGAGCCGATGCCTGACCGAAGACTGGCAAGGTCAGAATAGAAACCATCAACACGACCAGTACTTTCGGCATTGAATGCCTCCTAAGTAGTCTTAGAGTGTACAACCAGATTGCCCCGTGGGAAGGCGGCGATCTTAGCACGAATATCTGGACTGTCAAGTGGTAACTGCCTCATGTCGTTCGGAATTCGTAACAAGGAGAACAGGCAGATAAAGGTCTCGTCGGTCGATTGCTTTCTGAGTTTAGGGTTCGGAAGAGAGTTCTTAGGGGTCTGCACACAGGATGACTGTTGGCCGAGGATGGTGTCAAGCGCTCACAAGCCCTTTGAACCTTCGGCTTTTCTTACCGCCCAGGGCTGTCGCCGCCCGGACGTCTAAGTTTTCCCAGTCAGCAGCGTCTCATCCGAGACCCAAACTTAGAGTATGCCCTTGCACTTCTTGGGACGGCCGCTCTCCTCGTGGGGAAAGTGGTTCGGCATTAGGTGCGGCGGGTTGCCGTTCCACCTCTATTGCAGTACGTTGCGAGCTCTCGCGACTCAGGCTGCGGGAAAGCTCGTTTCCGTCATTTGTATAGATATGAGCGTCGTATTGACCGCGCGATACGGACACGTACGCAAAGCGGTCATTGACCAACAGCTCGCTTTTCTCCGTGTCCACATGGATTAATACGCGCTGCGTGGTCTGCCCTTGACTGCTATGGCTGGTGACGGCGTATCCGTGGTCAAGATGCGGATGCTCGCGGATGTTGAATCGAATGTCACGGCCTGAGTCCATTCGGATTTCGAGATTACCGGAATGGCTGACTTGTTCGATAGTACCGAGTTCTCGGTTAGCTACTTGTAGTTCCCTCGCCGGGGCGGTGAACTGAACGCGGTCGCCCTGGGAGAATTCGCGCTGAACTTCTTGGTATACCGCAACACCCGACAGCCGCCGCGGATCGTAGGTCTGTTGAACTCCATTCTCGCGCTCGATGGTGATACGGTTTTCGCGGGCGTCTACCGATTCCACTCGCGCGTATTCGCCAGGGTCGATCCCAAGAACCTTACTCCCGCGGGTATAGCGCACCAAGTCCCCTTCTCCATATTGTGCGGCCCACTGCCGATCTGCGCCGGTCATCTCATTTCGCGAGTCGAGCACTCGGAGTTTGTGTTCCTCCGGATTCACGTCGCCGCGGGCTTGCATTTCGCGGTGGATCAGAGTGTTCAGCTCGCGTCGGGACTCATTGTCGGGTGAAATGACCAGCGTGCCTTGAGGCTCGCGCGCGTATTCACGAGCGATTGCACCAAGCCTCTCTTCGCGGACCACAATCTCATGCACGCGGCCCTGCTGGTCGAGATTCGCAACGGCTCCGTGAACATCCCCGCGGGCAAGCTGTTCCACAGCCTCCTTAAGTTCCGGTTCCTTCTGCCGGACGACCTCATGCAGACGTGCAGTGTACATCCCCGCATCTTGTAGTTGCCGGTAGGGTCTGCCCGCTTCTACCGCCTCATGTTGCCGCTTGTCACCGACCAAAAGCACACGGTCGCCGCCGTCCAACCGATGCAGTAGTTCGTTCATCTGTTTCGTGCTCGCGAGACTCGATTCGTCCAGCACGTAAAGCCTCTTCTCTCCGCCGTCCGGTTGCTCGCCTCGGGCCAGATGACGTTGCAAAGTGCCTGATTCGATTCCTGATTCTCCCAACTTCTGCGCGGCGCGCGACGTCGGTGCAAGTCCGAACACCTTGTAGCCTTCATGCTCGGCAGCTTCGCGGACAGCAGTCAGCGAAGTGGTTTTGCCAGCACCCGCAACGCCCTCAAGACCGGTGATTCTGTCGTGACTCGTCAAGACCTGCTCAACTGCTGCGCGTTGGCTGGCGCTCAAGTGTGGATGTTTCTCCTCGATGTGACGCCATGTCTCGGTACTGACCAATGGATTGTCCAGATTCTGTCCTCTTCGCATCTCGGCGACGTTGTCGCGCTCATAGCCAATCATTTGTTCCGTCGTGAACGCGCGGGCTGGCGATTTGCTCTCTACTTCAATCAGGCCACCCGACTGAACACGCTTTTCGAACCTCTCTCGAATCTCGGCGAAGCTCGCTTCTCCCATCGAACGTTTCAGAGCATCACGCATCAGTTCGCGTTCGTCGGTCACGGCGTGGCGCTCTAGATTCTTCTCTTGCGAATAGGTTAATGCGGATTCGAGATGCTTCTGTTTTTGTGGCTGCTCCTGCTCGACCCGACGTTCGAGCGCCGTGCGGACCACATGCTCTGGCTGCTGACCGAACTGCGCGGCCACGTCTCGGTGCTGTTGCTGCATCTCTGCGTGCGTGATGGCCAGCAGTTTGTCGTCACGCGTCTGATGCGCTGCGATTTGCGCCGCGCCTGCGCCTCTTACTCCTTGTTGTTCGAGGTATGCCTGGATTTGCTGACTCCGCGGACTGGAGGCGTCCAGATACTCTCGCGTGTACCCCCCGATCTCCGGTTGGCCACTCCTCCCCCTTTCAATCTCATATCCCTGATCCTTTAGCCGCACCGCCAGCTCTGAGCGATAGATCGCAGTTGCATATTGTTGAGAACGGTATAATTCTTGCGGTTGCAGGGCCCGCCATTGTCCGTTTTGTGTTTCCGTTAGATTGAAAAACACGACATGAGTATGCAATTGCGGTGCAGCATACCCGTTCACTGGTCGCGCACTGTCGTGCTCGAAGCTCGCCGCGACCCATTTGCCCGTTGTTTCCGCCGGATGGTTTCCTCCAATCCGGGCCTGGACATATTTCTCCATTTCGCCGAGTGCCACCTTCACGCTTTCGCGATGTGCGTGGCGCACGGCTTCGTCTTCACCCACGAGAGCAGTCAAAGAAACGCTCTTAGGAGCTGAGAACGTCGCATCCCAGGCGGCACGGTGCTCCATTGTGCTAACCGTCTCACCTCGTGCATTGACGTATTCGCGCGCCGTTTGATGGCGAACGAGTTGCTCCTCGGTTAAGGGATGCTGACCGTTCGCCAGCCGCTGAAAGTGTTCCTCCCGCACTTCACCACTTAGCCCCCACTCTTGCGCCAGTCGGCCGTGCCACTCGCCGCGAATGCAGTCTCCCTCGGAGTAGTAGTTCTCTTTGGCGTTCGCGAACTCCTCTTTGTGATAGGTCTGGGCCTGGCCGGCACCCAACGGTTTGGAAATGGTCAGCATGACTCACTCGAAGTACGGTTCTTGCCCGGCCGCGATGCCACTGGAGTTCTCCGGTTCGCGCGGACTGACCTCCTGCGCGGCCGGACTTTTCGGCTGCGGCGTCCGTTTGCCGATATCCACCATCCGCGGTGTGATCTCTCTTGGTATGAAACCGGGTTGTGATTTCACGGGCGCGAGATATGGAAAGCTGAACGGCACTACCAGATTGTCGACTTTTAGCAACGCGTGCAAGCGCTGTAGCCCACTGATTTCCGATGGGAGTACTAGCGGCTCCGTTCGCCTTTCATTGTGATAGCTCTTGGACTTGGCAAATGTGAGAGGTTGCGTGTTTACCGTCTCCTTAACGCGTTCCATTTCTACTTCGCCAATCGTGTCCGAGATCCACTTCGCCGCGCGAGGCTCACTGGTATGCAAAAAGATTTTGGTGGCCGGCTGCGACAGCATTGACTCAGCTTCGTGTCCGTAGCGTACTTCAAGTTGGCTCCGGCCCTGGAAGCCGATCACGACGGGATTCCCCGATTTGCGATTCTCGGTCAGCGCAGTGTGCAATTGCGGCAGTCGCTGCAGACTAGCAAGCTCGTCAAGCACAAACCACGCGTGACGCAACGAGGGGTCGCCCTGGTTCATCAATCGCAGCACTAATGTGTCCAGCCATAGGCTCATGAGGGGCAATAGTCGCTCGCGGAATCGAGAAGTCGAAGTCAGGAATATCCAGCCACTTCGCTGATGTGCCCATTCTTCGGTTGTCCATCGCTGCTTCGTTTCACTCTCCTTCGGCAAGAGCTTCAAACTGTCAGCAACCATGTTGAGCGCACCTAAGACACCACCGCGCTGCGGGCCAGCGCCGCGATAGATAAATGCCGTCAGTTCGGTGCCTTTCAAGAGGCGATCGAGTTCTTCCTCGTGGCTCATCCACCGGACCAGTTCCTCGGGTGTCGGTTTCAACGTGAGCAAGTGTGCGAAGATCTTTCGCGGACCTTCGACGAAGAATGTGTTCTCGTGCGGCTTGTCGGGGAACAACGATGTTGCGAGGGTCAGCGCTTCCGCCTCATGCATCACTTCGTCGGATGGCGACCAGTAAGGGCACCTCACGTCCAGGGGATTCAGGATAAGATCACCGCGGGCAGGATTGAAAAATTGCGACGTGTGTTCGAGTGCAGGATCATAAACGATGGCCGTCTCGCCCCGCTCGGCGATCTGCATCAGCACCCGCCGCTGTAAAACGCTTTTTCCGGCGCCCGTGTCCCCCATCATCATCATGTGGCTGCTCTCTAACGAGCGCGGAATCGAGAGCGATTCTCGTCCCCTCTCTGTCAGGAAGGAAATGCCATCCGCTCCAGTCTTTTTATTGAATTCCTTGACGGTGACCATCTCAGGACCCTTGAGCCTACGTCCATCTTCTTCGTTGCGGCGACGTGCCCGGTTCCTCCATAGGACCGCGAGTAAAAGACTGAGCACAAACACTCCCAATGCCCCAGCCCACGCTGGCCAGATCAGATCACCGGGAGACTGGCCCGCATAAATCAACTGAGCAAGCATCCGGTTCATTTGCGCGTTCGTGTAATGCACCGTGTCAACCTTCAGAGCAACCGCTCCCGCCTGCCGTGCCTTCGCCGTGAGCGCAAACGAGGGCCATATCTCCAAGGGAGCGGGCATCACGTCCGTGTCCGTGGCCATGCTGTGTTGCCCTTGTCGGTCCAATTTCGAAAGCACTTGGTAGGTACCACCCGGATTGGGAAAACCCTTGCTGATCGAATATTGAACCCAGTACCACTGCTGCAATGGCGTCCAGACCTCAACGCTTTGGTACGTGAAGATTCCTATCCACGCGACGAAAGCAAGGACTAAAGCCACAAGAGTCGGCCACAGCCAATTTTTTGACAGGCCCAGCGATTCGCGTCGACCCAATAACCGATTCACTTTTCACCCCCAGTCCAGGGAACCTTTCGTAGTTCACCGCGCGGACCGACTGGACTATTAAAGACGCTCCGGAAAACGTTGGTCATCTCAACTCGCTTTGGAAACAGATGCTTGGTCCAGCCTTTCTCGTGCCTTTTTCAGCTTGTCCGAGTCAGCCCGGTCGATTAGCCGCTGCATCTCCTCGGCTGTCAGTGGTTCGCCCTTCGCTTGCTTGAAAAGTACGTTCAGGAGGATCGCTCGAAGCGCGACCACCTCAGCCATGACAGCATGGGCCTCGCCCCCGGTTCCGTTCACCTTCTCCGGTTGGCCGTTCGCACTGGCCAGCATCACCTCCCGGCACCATTCGCCCAGGGTCTTCGAGGCCTTCTGAGCTGCCTGCTCCAGTCGGGCGAATTCCTCTTCGCTGACCTTTGTTCCTATGGACTTGGTGCGGAGATTCGGCTTGACCATGGACTAGTGTTCCTCAACGTCACCACGACGCAATCTCTTGCGTTTTCAAATAGTTCGCGTACGGTAACCAAAAGTTAGCCTGCAGCTCCCATCCTGGGGTGACGTGTCATTCTTCAGCCGCTGCGAAGCAGCGTTTTGAACTCAACCTCAGAACAGTCTGGGCCAGAACGACGGAACTGCATCCGCTTGTCTAGAAAACTCCCGAAACCCCGTGAGAGTTTCGGGAGCCATCTGTTCCCAGAAACCCACAGCTTGGAACCCGTACCAGGGCTCAAACCGTAGTTTGCTGGCGTTCGATCTGAACCAGGTCGGTCCTTGGAGCACCCTGAGCACCTAAGCTTACCTCTTTGCCCTTGGCATAAATCGGATGCCGACCATGCGCCCTACTCCATTCGGCCACGCTCGCCGTTTGGTGGAGATGCTCCACAATCTTCCGCCATCCGCCTCCGTTATAGGCGCAAAAATTGATTTCACCCTCTTGGGTCGCCATTGGGGTTGTGGAGTGGGAAATGGTCGCTAGGTCGTAGTTGGAGTTGTCTTGGAAAGCCATAGGGCTAACCATCACAAGTCTCCATACTCCGTTGTAGGCATATGCCTGCTCGGACCAGTTCGGCCCGTTGCCGGCAACCCGGTAAACGCAGTCCGCAAACAACCCCCGAAGTTGGGCGATACCGAAATCTGGAGGCGCATCGTCAGGCTCGAAGTTGCGTACCAAGGAAAGGAGGACCATCGATTTGGTAATCGCCGGCCTTCTGCCAGAGTCAGCGATCTCGACGATGTCACGGACAAACTGCTCCACGTCGAAGAACCTGGCGACCGGCATGATCTCTTTTGTACGAGCGTTGACCAGAATCGGGGAGAACATCCCATGGTCGGGATGTATATCGTTGAACAGACTTCCTAGCTCTGCATTAGGGTGGAGGATGTCGCACAAGTGGGCGAATGCTCCATAGGCAGAGACGGGAAACCAGTCGCGCATCGGCTCCCCACCCAAATGAAGTCTGAGCCTGCAAATCGTATGCGATCTGTGAAACTGGATACCGCTTCGCGTAGCGCTCGTCAGCGGAAATGTCTTCATCTCGGCCGCAGAACATCACTGGCTGAAAAATGATCCCGTGGATCTTCTCGATGTGATCTGCAACGAATCGAATGATGTCGCCGACCCCGTCATTATTCAATCCGTTCATCACGGTTACTTGAAGCGTGGTTTTCATGCCGGCCGCGGCGATGTTGTCCAGAGCGCGGCGTTTGGTTTCCATGTAGTTGCCGATTCCGCGGTGACTATTCTTTTCTTCGGTGACCCCATCGAATTGCAGATAAACGCCGTGAAGCCCGGCAGCCTTCGCCCGAAGGGCAAAGTCTTTCTCTTGAGCAAAGCGAATACCATTGGTCGCGACATGAAGTCGATGGAAGCCCACGCTCTTAGCGTGCTGGATTGCGTCCAGGAATATTGGGGAAAGCGTTGCTTCTCCGCCGGAGAACAGGACGTTAATTTCTCGCTGCGGTTTGAAAGACTTTGCTCTTTCAAACACGGCAGTCACATCCTGCATATCCAATTCGTGGACGTAGCCAGCGGTGTTGGCATCCATGTAGCAGGGGGAACAGAACATGTTGCAGCGGTTCGTGAGGTCGACAATTAAATAGGTACCGCGTCCTGTCCTGATACTGTTTGCGCCGTGATTGTGCACCAGTTCGTCGCCGGCACAATTGAAGTCCTTGCCAAACCCTAGGCTTTCCACCCGTTTGAAAAAAGCTGGATGATTCGAAAGGACGTCTTCAAAAGGACCATGCTTCTCGCAGGCCTTGCGCATGAGAATGCGCCCGGCTTCCTCAATGATCTCGGCCTCGATGATTCCGGGACGATCCCTGAAGTCGGCTAGACTCGCCTCACCTCTGATCACGCCCTCGACCGCTTCACGATTGCAATCGGGACAGAGTGATAGCGTTCGCCTCGGAACACCTGTCGCCATTGGGACCCGCTCCCAACTTCGAGGCAGTGGGCTGGGCGCCCAAGACGGCTGAGGCAATTTGCCGTGAGGCAAGAGTGAATTGATGTTTCTACCGAAGGACCACGCAGCGTTCGAGATCGATCGAAAAAGATTGGCAGTTTGGACAGACATTAGACACCTCCAGTGGGGATTCGCTCAAAGGCGGGAATGCAGAGAAATGCAACAGCATGGGAGGACCCTGCAGAGGAAGTGGCTGAAATATCTTACCTCGAAGTAACACTGATTTGTGAATTAACACTGGATCGACTACGGTGCTCCTGCTGCGGTGGTCAAGTTCGAAGTGGACCCTGGGGCGGGAACCTGGCATCCTTTCTTGCAATGCCCGCTTACTATCGAGCACCACTCAGAACGTTCGTGAACGACACTGAAAGTTCCGTTATCGGAGCCCTCGCCGTTGCAAATCGCAAAGCTCAGTTCCCGCTGTCGCCTGAAGCCGTTGAGGCTTGGGAACTGCAACTTTCGCCATTGGTTCAGGGATGTCGGCAATTGATTTCGGAACTACCGGAGGCTACGCAGTTCGAAATTCTGTTGGAGTATCCAATACCTCGTATCGGGAAGCGCATTGACGCAGTGCTTCTAATGCACAATGTGATTGTTGCGATAGAGACCAAGACAGGGTTCTCGGCTACCACCGCTGAGCGGCAAGTCGACGACTATGCAATCCAGCTTGCCTGTTTCCACGCACCTAGTATCCATCGGACGATCGTTCCCATGGTCATCTCTGACGGGCATGTAGCCAAGGGTGGCCCGAGGCCCTTTGCTGACGATGTTGTACGACCCTGTCGCCAGGCCAGTACTGGAGCGGTTGGAAACCTACTGGTCAGCATCGCTCGGGAGGAATACGACCCTATTTCGCCGTCAATTGATGCCGTGGCATGGGATTCTGGGATTTTCCATCCGATCCCGCCGATTATCGACGCGGCGGTCACTCTGTATTCTGAAAATGAGGTCTTCGAAATTGGGCACGCCTGCGCTGCTAAAGAGGATCTCGACAAAGCCATTTCATCTCTTACGACCATCGTACGAAGTACTCGCGAGAAAGACGAAAAGGCAATTTGCTTCATTACCGGGGTCCCCGGTTCAGGCAAGACTCTCGTCGGACTGAACGCCGTCCATCACTCGGACATTCGGGACACAGCGTCGTTCTTATCGGGAAATGGACCACTGGTGAAGATCTTGCGAGAGGCATTGATCCGCGACGACGTTCGCCGGTCTCAGATTTCCGGGAAACGACGGACTCGTAGAGCAGCTGAGACAGCAGTGTATGCATTTATCCAAAGCGTTCACCGTTTCGCGGATGATCATTACAAAGAACAGGCGCCTACGCCGGCACAAAGAGTCATTGTTTTCGACGAGGCTCAGAGGGCATGGGATTCGCAACAGAACGAGCGTGCTAAGAGGCCAGCAGTGTCAGAAGCCCACATGATGATGGACGTAATGAATCGTCATGCCGGATGGTGCGTATTGGTTTGCCTGGTCGGTGGAGGCCAAGAAATAAATCGTGGGGAAGCCGGTTTGCCAGAATGGGGCGTCGCTCTTCGGGGTTTCACAAATTGGAAGATATATGCATCGTCCGACGTTCTGAACGACAGGTCCGGCGGTTCATTCTCTTTGTTTTCTGGAGACACCGACTGCACAGAACGGATTTCGGCCATCGACAATTTTCATTTGAAAGTTAGCAATCGCTCTATCCGGGCAACCCAAATGTCCAAATGGGTGGATGCCGTTCTCCGCGGAGATCCGTCTGCAGCAAAGGACATTGCTGAACAAATGTCCAGTCCTCCCATAGTGTCGAGAGACATCTCTGCTGTCCGCCAGTGGCTACGTGAGAAACGTAGAGGTTTGACGAGGGCTGGCTTGGTCGCTAGCTCGGGAGCAGCTAGGCTCCGGACTGATGGACTCGAAACTTCCTTTGATTTTCAAGAGCGCTTCGAATGGGAGAGATGGTTTCTCGATCGCGACTCGTGCGAAGAGTCAAGCTGCGACCATAAATATTGTAACGATGTGCGAGCCTCCTCCAGACTGGAGGTGGCGGCAACTCAGTTCAAGATTCAAGGACTAGAACTCGACTGGATCGGTGTCTGCTGGGGTGAGGATCTTCTCTGGAGCGGAACCGAGTGGCTCAGTCGCAACTTCAACGGAAAGACGTGGAAGGCGAACAAAGACCTTCAGAAACATAAGTATCGAGTGAATGGCTACCGAGTTTTGCTAACGCGGGCACGCCAAGGAATGGTCGTCTACGTTCCCAGGCCAGCCAAATCCGACTCGTCGCGCCTCCACAATCAACTCGAAACAACCGCCCAGTTTCTTATCAAGTGCGGCATGGCGGAACTGACTATCCCAACCGCTGTATAGAGCAGAATGGACCCAACGAACTGTTTCACCAATCACATTAGAAATCTAGAGTCTGGCATCGTGCATAATTATCCCGATGGCAGACATCGCCGACACGAACCAACACTACGTTCCACAGTTCCTTCTGCGTGGATTTCACACCGGAAATGAAGCCCAGATTTGGGCATTCGACAAGACAACAAGCAAGAGTTTTACGACTGCGATTGACAAGGTAGCATCCGAGCACGGCTTCTACAACATTCGTGGCTCTGCCAAACTGGACGAGACCATTCGCAAGGTCGAGGAAGCGACGGCTCCCATCATCAGGGAGATACGTGATCGGAGGAGTCTTGCGGGCATTGACGAGCACAAGCGCATTTGGTTGTCAGGCTTTACAGCCCTGCAAATGGTACGAACGAAAGGTTTCAGCGAACGCTCGCGGGACATGATGCGACAGATCACCAATGTGGTCACGCAATTGAGTGGGGGTGAGCTCTCGGAGAAAGTCCGAAAGCAATTGGGGCTAGATGAGTCGGGTACTGAACACGAGAAAGCGCTTTCGACCATCCTGGGAATTGCGCGGTCCCTCGTTGACGAGCTTCAGAAGAAACACATGGTTCTGTATCGTACCGACGGATCATCGTCGTTCTGCATCGGAGACAGTCCCGTTGCTTTGCAAAACTCGGTCAATCCGGGCGATGGCATTCGCGGGACTCTGGGCTTGGCCGTTCCGGGCATCGAAGTCTTTCTGCCAATCAGCAAGAACTTGGTCCTCGCTCACATGTGCCCAACGATTGCTGTAGTCTACAGCGGGTTGCAAGACGATGCTCGTCGCATGGGATTCATTCACGCACATGCTGGCCCTTACCTTCGAGCCGTCGAACACGGCACGGCAGTGATCATAGAAAGAGAGCCCATCCGATTTCAGAACTCGCTCCAGTTTGGATTCGCAGAGCGATTCGTGTATTCATCGGTCGAGAACTTCAAGGATGCGCGCGATATTCTCGCTGAGAATCCGCACCGAAGAATGGGACCAAGGTACGGTCGTCCGTACGCTGGACTCTCACAGGTGGAAGATTGAACTCTACGCCCGCCGGAATTGGTCGCCTACATCGTGCGATTGATTTGTTAGCGAATGTTAGAGGATCTTTGTTGAGATTGGGTTCACATCATCCGGGCTCCATCGCGGAACTGGTAACAGTACGTCTTCGCGATCCGGCCGGACGACCGCATGCGTGATCCAACGTGCCGGCGCAGACACCGAAAACTTGTGCGTCGCGTGGGACTCTGTAGAAACGACAGTGAAGGCATTTGGCGCAAAGGTATTCGATTTTGCGCGGGCATCCTGGCGAACAAACAATTTTCCGGTGACACAAAATTCGCTCATGAGATCGCAGTCGAGATCCGAGTCGTTACAGATTACGTCGAAGCCACTCCCACCCCAACCTGCGCTTAGATGACAGCGCTCAATGCCAACCAAAAACTTGTCTTTCGGTTGAAGGGTTCTTATCCACTCTTGTTGATCGATCGAGTGTTCGGTTTCAGGAACCCGACAAAGTACGCGTAAACCCCCGAAGCGTGTGGTGAAATGTTTTCGGAATGGCGATTCGAAGGTACCGAGATGCCATACATTCTTGCCTGCCTCAACAATCTCTTCAAGTTCCCACTCAGACTGGTAGGAGCCTACGACATGGAACTCGATCAGTCGGCCTGCGTCCATGGCGTATGCCGGCATCATCGGGTGGTGCGCCTTTCCAAAATATGAATTGACCCACTGCTCCAGCGCAAACGGCAAACGTCGTATCGAAATGTTGTTTACTAGCGTCTTGCTTTTGCCTTGTGGCGACAGGACGAGACACTCGAATACTTTTAGTTCGTTGAGTAGTGACACGTACCTCATCGCGTCGGCCTTGCGAAGATAAGGAGGCTGTGCGAAACAAATCCCAATCAGTTGATCGATCAGTTCACCTGCCGTGTTTTCGTAGGTGAGCTTCTTGCCAGGCGAGTATGGCTCGGACTCAAATGCTTTCCTGACAGACATCCAGATTACGGGACCTTTTCTTCTTTCGCCATTCGGGGTGAGCCAACTCTGGTAGTTTTCTTCCAGACGACGTTGCTGCCCGACCTTCTCAGCTTTGACAATTGTTTCGCAAGCTTCGCAGTGTCGTTTGCGCCGGCTGATTGCCGTCCAGCATCGCTCACACTCGCCCTCCGGCTTGCGCTTTGGAAACAATACATTGTTCGTCACTGCCGCACACGAGCGACTGCAAAACCTCGTGTTAGGCGTTTCCCGGCCACAGGTCTCGCATTTCTTTGTTGCAGGTCCTTCGACCAACGCGCTTCTGGGATCAGGTTTGGCGCTCGCTTGCTCAGGCGCTCGCTCCGGCTGAGTGCGCGGCGGCTTTTCGGCTGATGTAGTCCGCGGCCCGTTTCGCGTTAAGCGGCTGCCGCGAGTGCCGCCGGCTCGGGGGCAATACCCCCGAGGATCACGGCAGCGGTTTGTTGAACGGCTTCCAAGCTCTCGCGCAGGAGATTGGCGTCTCCTTGCCAAAGCTGGATGTAGTCCTGGGATGCGGTTCCGTTCTGAAGCCCGACCGATTGGCAAACCACGAAGGCCACGGCTTCGGCCTCGGTCTCGCGGACTTGCTTCGTCGTCATCGTTCGACGTTCGCCACGGTGTAGCATTTCGTGGGCGATCTCATGCACGAGCGTGGAAAACTCCTCGGCTGGCTGCATCCCTGGAAGTAGCGTGATCTTCCCGCCATGCGAAAGACCCTTCGCGGGAGCAATTTGCTCGGAGAAGCTAAGCTCGACGCTTTGCGCTTCCACGAACTTGAACAAACGTTCGCGGTATCCGCTGACATCGCCATTGACTTCAGTCAGTGTTGGGAGTTCCTGGCCTTCGGTCTGGCTGATGTCAAAAACGTAGACGGCCCGGAATCC
>PNAR01000226.1 GCA_003169715.1 Acidobacteriaceae bacterium
GCCCACGGAAGACCACCTCACCGTGGTCGGCTGGTTGCAGACCTGCCACGCATTCAAAGAGCGTTGTCTTTCCCGCACCGTTCGGACCAATGAGCCCTAGCAGTTCGCCCGAGCGGATCGAAAAACTTGCGCTCCCCTATTACACGCGAATGATTTCCGGCGAACTCGCTCAGAAATCTGGCGGAGCAAGCGCGTCCGATTATCCCTGGCCTCCCGATATCGTGATTTGGTTCGCGCAAATTACCCAGTTGTTAGCGCCTTCGGTTGACCGGTTAGACCAACTCCCCGAGCGCGCTTCCGCAATTTTCAACTACGACGCCAAGGCCGCCGTCGCGGCTCCCGATAATGCTGAAACTCTTGCATGGCCGAATACCGATGCCGTGCTGGCCAGATTCTTGTGCAAGATTCTCGAAGATGAGTTCGCAGCGGAGAAAAAGCTAACCGCAGAGCAATTCAAGAAAATCGTCAATGAAATAAAAGCGGAAACGGGAGCGAAAGGTAAAGAATTGTTTCATCCCATAAGAATCGTAATCACAGGCTCACACTCCGGACCCGAATTCGACAAACTAATCCCGATTCTCGAGGAAGGCAGCCGACTTCCCTTGCCAAAGCATGTTTTAAGCGTAAGAGAACGCGCCGAAGCATTCGGCAAAGCTCGAAGCGGCTAAATCTCCCGCGATTGGACTCGCCTGCATATTGTCATGCTGAGCGAAGTTGTGCTTCCGCTCGCGGAAGCACAAAAAGTCGAAGCACCCCTATTGCGGCAAAGACCTCGTCTAGCACACGGAGGAGGGATCCGTCCTTCGCAGATCATCAGACTGTCCGCATCGAAGAAATTCGTATCAGGACATACCCCCAGGCATATCGCCGAGGGCCGCACAAAGGCGGCTTTCAGCCGCCGGGATTGACCGGGATCTTACACAAAATGTTTTCCAGCGCACTTCGCAAGTCCCGATACCTGAACTGATATCCGCTCGCCAGCAGCTTCGCCGGCTCCACTCGCTGGCCGGCAAGCAATACTTCGTCTGCCATCTCTCCAAATATCAACCGCGCCGCGAAACCTGGTATCCGCAATATCGCCGGACGCGACAATACTTTCGCAAGTGTCCGCGTAAATTCCGAATTCCTCACCGGCTCCGGCGCAACCAGGTTGACAGGCCCTTCTACGGAATCGCTATCAAGCACGTGAAGAATCGCGTCCACGAGATCCCGTACATGGATCCAGCTCATCCACTGACACCCATTGCCGATCTGTGCTCCCAATCCCATTCGGAACGGCGGCAACATTTTCTTCAACGCACCGCCCTGCGCTGCCAGCACGATGCCAATCCGAATTTGAATTGTACGGATTCCGGCATCGGCAGCCGGTTTCGTGGCAGCTTCCCATTCGCGGCATACTTCCGGAAGAAATCCGGCACCCGACCTGCTATCTTCGCGCACAATTTCATCGCCGCGATTCCCGTAATAACCAATTGCCGACGCCGAGATCAACACATTTGGAGGTTGCGCCGTTCGCGCAACCGCTTCGCACAAATGCGCCGTGCCAAAAACCCGGCTATCGCAGATGCGTTTCTTTTTCGCTTCCGTCCAACGTGCCGCGACTGGCTCGCCCGCAAGATGAATGACGGCGTGGAATCCGGAAACTAATTCCGGGTGCAGCCGTTGCGCCGGATCCCACGCAATCTCGCCGTGGCGCGATTCGCTCGCACGCACCAGCCGAGTGACAGCGGAGCCGCGTGCCTCCAGTGCAGGAATTAGCGCAGATCCAATCAATCCAGAAGCGCCGCTGATGAGGATTCGCAATGAGTTCAATCTAGCAGAATCACGTAGGGACAGCCGCCCCCGGCTGTCCGGTTGGCAAAGCCCAACGTATTACGCAGGAATGTAACCTTGAAGGGGTTACCAGACCCGCTTTCGCTATAATCAGAATCAACAGACAAGCTGCGGGATAAGGCTTTCGTCTCCCTCCCATTCCTCGCGGCTCACAACAAATGGGAACTCTTCGTCAACAGTTCGCGACCAACGTACTCACAGTCACCAAGTTCCGTGATCTGCTGCGAACCATGCGCGAAAACCGCCCCGGCGACGATCTGGAGTTGGTTCGAAGAGCATACGAATTTTCGCAAACCCATCACGCCGGACAGATGCGCGCATCGGGGAAACCTTACCTGATACACCCTCTGGAAGTGGCGCTGGTTTTGGCGGACATGAAAATGGATCCTGTCGCCATAGCCGCTGGCCTGCTGCACGATTCCGTCGAAGATACCTCCGTCACGATAGTTGACATCCGCAAAGAATTCGGCGAGCAGGTGGCCCACATCGTCGAAGGCGTAACCAAGATCAGCAAAATTGATTTCGCGACGCATGAGGAACAGCAAGCCGAGAACCTGCGCAAAATGATGCTGGCCATGGTGGACGACATTCGCGTGGTCCTGATCAAACTCGCCGATCGCCTTCACAACATGCGCACTCTGGAACATTTGCCGCCCGACCGCCAAACGAAGATTTCGAAGGAAACTCTCGACATCTACGCTCCCATCGCACACCGCCTGGGTATGGGAAAAATTCGCGGCGAGCTCGAAGACTTGGGGTTCCGTTACCTCGATCCCATTTCTTATCGGCAAGTCTCGGAGTCGGTAGAGGCGAAGCGGAAAGAGGGCGAAAAGTTTCTCGGGCGGGTACAACAGTTTCTTCAAGACAAGCTGAAAGAAGCCGGAATCACGGCGCGGGTGGAGAGCCGCATCAAGCGCGTCTACAGTATCCACAAGAAACTTCAGCGTCAGCATATTGCCGTCGAACAGGTCTACGACCTCTACGCCATGCGCGTAATCACGCAGTCGTTGCAGGACTGTTACGGCGTGCTCGGAATCGTCCACAACGTTTGGCGCCCGGTGCCAGGACGAATCAAAGATTTTATCGCCATGCCCCGGCCCAATTTTTATCAGTCTCTTCACACTTCCGTGATCACTGAGGACGGCACATCGTTCGAGGTGCAGATACGAACCGAAGAAATGCACCGCATCGCCGAGGAAGGTATAGCAGCGCACTGGAAGTACAAAGACGG
>PNAR01000232.1 GCA_003169715.1 Acidobacteriaceae bacterium
GAGCCGTGCCGCGGAATGTCTTCGCCGAAGTGTTCGATGACCTCGCCAGACTTGTTCTTTATCTGCGCCACAATCGCCAGATGAACTGAAAACAACCGGGTGTTGGCATCTTTGTGCATTTCGACTTCAGACAGTGGCACCTCGACAACGACCTCATTTGCATTCCCATCCGGCAGATCACCCATCCTCAGTATTTGAGAACGAAACTTAAAATCCGTCGGCAGCTGCTGCTGCGTCAGAATCTTGAAAAGAGGAGCTTCAAATGGCCGAATCCCGGAATCTCTATCCGGCGGAAGCGCGAAATATCCTGCCCGGGATCGGAGTTTGAGTCCCTTACGGATTGGTTTGACGGTGACCGGACGAAATCGCCCATCATAATCTTGAATGGATGGAACGAATGACGCCTCATAATTGGTAGTCATGTCCTCAATCATCCGTTGCAACGGCTTCTTCAAGCTATCGGTGGCTCCGATGTATGCACCTCCGGTGCTAACGGCCAACTGCGCCATCGGGTCTTTGAACTCGGCCAGTGTGCCGCTTTCAAATCGGCTGTACTGATCGCTAACCTGTGTCTGCATGCCGGGCGCGATTGCATTGGCTCCTAATGGAGGAGGTCCAGATAAAGGGGCGGCATTGTACGTGTGAGCCGACATTGCGTTTCCCATGGCCATCGTCGCAACCAGCGCTTGGCCAGCCTGAGAGTCAATCCCATTGGTATCTATGGCATAAATGCTTACGCCGCCCTGACTTGCCGCTCCGATGATGGATCTCAGCATGTCCTTCCCATTCGAATCGAGCTGCATGCCCTGAGCAAAATAAACTACAATCTTTCGTCCCTTAACTTGGCGCTGCATCCGAGTCAGAGCCAGCATACCGGCGAGCGAGGCCTCTGCATGTTGATCTTGCACGATTCGCTGCGATGTTTCGAGCGATGCCAGCATCATCCGCGCCATGGATCGCTGCTTTGAGGTCGCAACTATGCCGTCTGATCCAGTCCCCGTTTGCGCTACCGCGATGAGGTTTTTCTCAGGCTGAGCGGATTCATTTGCCACTCCACCCTTCCCCGCTTGAGTCGCCAAGATGATGGCCTTCGTCAGCGCCTCGCGTTCAGACGTGAATTCTTGAAGTAACTTCAGGCGTCCATCAACTTTCAACACTGAGAAAGAGATGCCGGTCCCGGGAGCCATTTTCAGAATCTTCGCCGCTATCTCACGGGCGTTCTTGCCGGACGACGGATCGAATCGGTCGAATACGAAAGTTACAAGATGCTCGGCGCCAGAGTCTCCAGTCACCAGCCGAAGGTCTGAAATCTTCACTGGAGAACCGTTGTCGGTGATGGTAATGTCTCCCGGCTTCAAATCGGTAACCGCCCTGTTTTTCTTATCGCGGACTACGAGATCAAGGGAAACCTCGTCGGCATTCGTGATAATCGTCGGCGATGGAGCAGCCGGGGCTGCGGCGGTTTGACCGTAAGCGATTCCACCGCACACTAATGAAGCGAAAATAAGCAGTGCGATTAACGAGACGGGGTTTCTAGAGTTAATTGAGGCAACCATGGACATACTTCTCCGATAGCAATGAAACTGCTGAATGCCGCCTCCCAAGGCCTTAAAGACCTAGTTCAAGATTGTAAGGCGAGTAGCAGCCTGGGCTCGTAATTTATTTTTGGGGAAGACGGAGGGTTTCCGCTGCTAGCTACCTCGTGTTGAATGACACTTCGACGCTAATCTGCACCGGCACGGGAACGCCTTTCAACATGGCAGGCTTGAATTTCCAAGTTTCTACTGCTCTGACTGCTTGATCATCAAGGCCGCAACCAATTGGCTCAACGATGGCTATGCCCAAGGGAGCGCCAGCCGGCGTCACGGTGAGTTGCAATATTGTCTTTCCGTGAAATATTAGTGAGCGTGGCACGTCGGAGTATGCCGGAGGTGGGTCAAATGCGACCCGCGGCGGGACAATCGTCGTCTTTTTCCCGACGGAATAAGGAAGCGAGGAAATGTCTACGCCAGTTTGTGGCGGCGATGGCAATTTCGTCTTCGCGTTCTCTTCGCAAGCCATCACGATGTCCCCACCCACAGTCCTCTGTAACGTACCCTTGATGCGATGGCAATCGGGGCCATTTTCCTGCGGTACCGTTTCCCAAAGCCCTAAAAGCACAGCTCTCCAGTAGTCTGGCGCGACATCGAGTATTCGTTCATTAGCCCCTAAGAATATGTGCTCCACAGCGTTCAGCGCTGCGGCATCGGATTGAGCCGCAGCGTCGAAATCAACTGTAAGGGTCACATCTAACTTCGTGCGAACCGGAACAAATTTTGATTGTTTCGAGTCGTATAGGTCTGCGAATCGCAATCCTTTGAGTTCGACTTTGTCGGCAGAAATCTTTACCTGCTGTATGGCAATCAGGGATGTAGTCCAAGAACCCGGATGTACGTTGCCCCGAGGATTTCCGTTGCTATCAAAATGCAGATGGTCATCCGCGTAGAACCCGCGTAAGGTGAAAGCCTTCCCCACGTACTTCGATTGAAGAGCCGCTTCCAGCGGCGACGGTGCCGAACCGAATGCTCCAACCGAAAGCATAGACACGAGGATCGTGACAACCGCAGGCAGACGGAGATTTAGCCAAATTTGGGGATTCATCTTGGCTCGATCAGAAAGGAAACTAGCCTCTTTAACACCTTACTCACAGGCAAATAGAAAGGCGAGCAACTATTGCGTGTTGGTGAGCGATCTAACGGCCACGCTGTCCGCTGGCAGTAGGGGCTTTGCCAGGAAAAATTCGTGGTCGTAAAGATTCCGGTACATGCGTCCCGCAATCTCCGCGGCTTTGGGTCCGAATGTCGGACGTCCGCCTTCGAGGAACACCACCACAACGATGTGGCCTACGTTAGTTTTCGCGTAAGAGGCAAACCATCCGAAGCGCGTGCCTTCATGCGAACAGGTTCCGGTCTTGCCCAATACTTCCTCTTCCGAAAAATTCAGATTCAGCCGCCGCGCCGTTCCGTACGAGACCGCACCCGCCATGCCATCTGAAATTTCGGGGATGAGTGGGGCAATGCTCAACTGGCGCTTCACTAAAGGCTGAAAGTTCGCAATGTCTTCCGGGCTGGTGGGATGTTGCAGGAAGTAAAGCGTTCCGCCATTCGCAATCGCCGAAACCAGCGCGCCGAGTTGCAGCGGAGTCACCGAAACCCCTTCGCCGAACGAGCACATCTTGCCTACGCCGCCGAGCTTTGCGGAAATTTCCGTGGTGGGATAAGTCCCGAGCTGTTCCCCAGGAATGTTATAGCCGGCCAGTTCACCCAGTCCATATTGACGCGCATATTGATGGACTCTTGCGAATCCCAATCGGCGTCCCAGGGCTTCGAAATATGCATTGTTCGAATGTGCCAGCGCCATCGTCAGATTCATGTGCGACCGGCCGCCCAGACGAACCTCGGTTTCTTTTGTAATTAATCCCTCATTGAGCGCGGCAAGAGCAACCGATAGCTTGATCGTGGAACAGGGCTGCGCGCCGCTCGAAAGCGCGAGTTTCTGATTGACCATCGCCAGAATACGTCCGCTGGTAGGCTCGATGGCTACTACGGTGCCATTCATGTTTCCCAGCGCATCAATCGCGGCCTCTCGCACTACCGGATCTTCGCCAGCAGTGACGTCGCCCTCGGTGATGTCGTTATTGAACGAACTCATGGTGAAATGCTCGTAATAACGATGGCGGCTTCGATGCCGCATGCCGGCGTTCACCACACGCGCGGTTCGGTGAGAAGTGGCACGGCTGCGAGCCAGGGTGCGCATACGCTTACGGGCATGCGGCGTCTCGGTCACCGTCCGATGCTTCTTGCGAATCAGGGGACGCGTGTTGATGGTCGCCGCGAAGCCAGTCTGGCTAAGCAGCACCACCGAAAAGCAAAAAATGGCTAGCCGGATTAGAGCAGAACTATTCTTGAATCTCACTATTTATACCGTCCCCGCAGTGTTTGCTTAGTGGAAACAGGAGTGATCCGCCTGCCTCGTGTCGTCCTACGGATGTCCGACGACCGGGCTAAAACAGGCATGACCAGCCAGGTCCCTCCACCCCTTGATAGTAAAAGAGGCGAGGAGCGGGAGCAATGGAAAAGTAAAGAGTCGGTTAACATTGTGGAAATCCTGCAAACGTTTGGAAATGTTATGGTTGCGCTTGAAATGGAATGGTACAGCGAGCTTTGGTAATCGGAGACTAGTTACTGGGACGATACTCCGGGAACGCGAAAAATCGTCACTCCAACCCGGAAACTCGCGCAATTCAAGAAGCGCTTCCATCCTCACCGGTTTCTTCACGGCTGAACTTGTTCCACGGACTGCTTGTAAGTGCCGAACTTCTTGGCTACCGGTTTAAGAGTCGGATAAAACTGGACAAAACTATGCTCCACGGCGGCATGGTCCTCATGACATTGCCAGCAAGCCTGCTTTGGATTGGCGCTGGATGATTTCGTATCTTCATCAAAGTTGAAATAAGCCCATTTCTCGGGAAAGCGGGATTCGTCCTTCACTTCGACGCCGATCCCCATCAAATCAGTCTGAAAGTTGCCATGTTTGTTGATTGAACCCTTGCTCTGGGCTCCTCTTTCTTCCACCACAAACATCGTCTTGTCTGGCCATTTCCCGGACTTAAGGAAGGCCTGATAGGCCCACTGAGGCACGAAGACATTCGTAAACTGATCGTTGCCCATCGCCATCGCGCTGTAGTTCATCCCAAGGCCGGATGACAGAAAAATCCAATCCCGATAATTCTGCGGGGGCAGTAGCCGGTTCTGTCCGGTGTATTGCGGATAATCCGGCGCCTCATCGGTCGCCGCCAGCAAAACGCCGAGCCCGAGGATTACGGATAGGCACAACCATAGAGTTCGCGTCACTGTGTGTCCTCTTTCGTGTCTTGGTGAAGGATACGGCAATCTGAACAGTTCGGTTCCGAGAACATCTAATTCGAGGTGGCACAATATGAAAGGCGAGCGACTATAGAAGGTAAGGCCGATGAAAGCAAGTTTTTGAAAACGCGTACGATACAGGTATGGCTAAGTCGAAAAAAATCTTTGCAATACACCCGGGAGAAATCCTCAAGACCGAGTTGATGGAGGCCATGGGAATAAGCGCGTACGCACTAGCGAAGGATCTAAAATTTTCTGGAATCTACGAGCTCGTCCGAGGAGGCAGGTCAATCAGTGCCGATACCGCCATTCGTTTGGGAAAATATTTCGATCTGCCCGCGCAATTTTGGCTCAATCTCCAGAATGACTACGCCCTAAGAATCGCGAAAGGTAAAGTTAGCGGAATCGGCAAAGGGACTAAGCCCCGCAAGGCAGTGGATGCGAATCGTTACCAGGAGTTACCTTGATGTTGATCCACGTGGGTACCGGTTTCTCCGCATATTTCTTTGGAGCTTACTATTTGGATTGGCCCAGACTGATTATTTTGCGAATGAAGGCTGACCTCATATCTCGACGTTCATCTCCGGTCAGGTCTCTTCCGAGCAACGTTCGACATGTGCCCAGAAGTCGCCTGTCATATTCCGTTGGAACCGCATCCGAACTCTCAAGTGCGGCAATCAAACGAGGAATATTCTCGGAGCTAATTGGTGTCAGCGTTCGCTGGATGGCTTCTTCTAATATCTGCGCAAGCGTTTTCTCTGCTCCGTCTTTCAGTTCGTTCCGCTCAACGATGGGCAGGTGCGCCAGCTTTGGCGTGGCAGTTACCACCGGACCAGTAGCAGCCAGGATAATTTTTGCCGGCGCCGGGGCCAATACCTTAAGAAATCTCGATACATCTGCCTTGCTGATTTCATGCACCGTATCTGCCTCTTGCCTTAGCGACGGCGATTGCGAAACGCGGCTAGGCTCAAGGCCGACCAAGTGAACCCGCACTCCGAAGCTCTGCGCGATTTGCACGGCTATACGGACATCCGTATCAGCAGTCACTATGGTTGCATCACAGATAGACTGATTCCGAGCCAAGTCTATGAGGTCCGTTACAAGAAGGGA
>PNAR01000202.1 GCA_003169715.1 Acidobacteriaceae bacterium
GACGGTCTCATAATCCGTAGGTCCGTGGTTCGAGTCCACGCGCCGCCACCAGTTCTTCCATAGCGTAGGTGCGAAATGTCAAACTCGGGCGATGACGGCAACATGATTGAAGACCTCGCGCAATTCGACTTGGACCGCGAGATCGCTGATTCCGAACAGAAGAAGCCATGGCCCTCCGGCCTTCACTCTAAGACCCTTGTAAAAAAACATGACCTGAGATTGGTTCTCATCGCAATGGAACCTGCGGCAAAGATGAAGGAACATCACACCGATGGCACGATTTCCGTGCAGGTCTTGAAGGGGTGCATCCGCTTCAGAACGCAAGGCAAGGCGTACGATCTCCGGGTTGGAAATTTGCTGACTTTGGGCGCATCCATAAAGCACGAGGTCGAATCTCTGGAAGATTCCGTCTTCCTGCTAACAGTTTCATGGCCGGGAAATCGGGAGTTGCTCGCAATGAAACACCGAGGTTATGGCACATAGTTCTTTTGCACTCTGAAAGAAGCGTATCGATTCAAGGCTCGGGCGTCCTGATAGTTTGCCAGATCGGGTACGGTAATCCTGCGAGCCGGTTGATGAGAAAAGCCTGCGCGGTGAGCAAGACCACTGCAACTTCAATGACGAGCAGATAGTACGGCGTGGAGAGTATTCCAAGGGAGACGATGAGGGTGGTAGCACCTGCCGGCGGATGATTGATTCGCAACAAAACCATGAAGGCACCCGTGAATGCCAGCGACAGCGCGGCCGCCAGTACCCTGGGCCAATAGACCCCATCATGAAAGTTCGGTGAACCATATTTCAACCCCGCAAACAAAAAAGCCCCATACCCGCACACCAATCCAATGGCATGGCCAAGGATGGCATTTCTCGGACTAGAGGATTCTCCTAACGGAGAGAAGAAAAAAAGGTATGCGGTCGGTCCCAAAGACGGGAAAACGAAGGGCGTACGAGTAATCAGGGCGAGCACCGCTAATAAAGCAATCGTCAAGAACCCATTCACGAACACATAGAGTGTCCATACGAGCAAAGGAGGAAAGTGCCTTAGCAGCCAGCCTAGCCGGAGACGCTTTACAAGGTTGAAAACATGTTCAGGCCCAATGTCAAAGAGTCCGGATTTTGATTTTGCAGGCATCAGATATTGGGGAGCAGGTCAAAATATTCGTCGTCTTCGTTTTTTCCGCCCTCGCCTTTTCCTAATTCTTTTTCGGATTCGATGAACTCGATTCGCTCAATCCATTTCACCATCTTGTACCCTAGCTGATTCTCGACTCGCAACCGGAGTGGAGATCCGTAAACCTCTGTGAGAGGGGCGCCATTCATTTCCAGAGCGAGAATGCACTCGGCTTTGAGGACATTATCCAGGGTCTGCGTGTCGTAATATGTGCCCCCGTAAAGTGAACCGCCGAACGAGAAAAATGCAACCGTTTTTGCGGAGTCCTTGGGTCTGACCAGTTCAATCAGCTTTTTCATGGGCACGCCGCCCCATTCCGCAATTCCTGACCAGCCTTGGATGCAGTGATGCATAGTGATGAACTTCTCTATCCCTAATGCCCCGAGATCCCTCAACGAGAATTCCATCGGGTTCTCAACAAGCCCGCCAACCGTCAGCCTATAGTCGCGGAAGTTTTCGGCGGCAAGTTTCTTCCAATCGTCCCGCAGGGGCATTTTTCCGTTAGGCCAGAAATATGGCGAGATTTGATCCTTGCGATAGTGTTGGCTCGGCTGGAAGCGATTCAGGGTGGCCAAAAGTAGCGGATATGAAACCGCCTTTTGCGCATGTTGCAAAGCACGGGGATGCTTCCACGAGATATAGTGAGCCGCGATCCAGGACAGCATGACGACTGCAATTCCAACGAAGCCCAGAATCATGCCAATCGGCTTAAGGTCGTCACTCCCGATGACGATGTGATTCATATTCCGCCTGAAGCCGGTCAGCACAACCAGCGTTACATGAACGACTAGAAAACCAAGAAAGCCATTCAAGAGGAGGAAGTGGATGGATCGTGCTGACTGTCTTCCGCCGAAAAGTTTCGCATACCAGGAAAATCGGTTTACCAGTGCGGGAGACATCGCCAAGCCGGTCATGATCGAGAGCGGAGCCATTACGAATACGGTGGAGGCATAGGCCAACTGCTGCAATGCGTTATATCCGTAGTAGCCATTGGGTTCGGGCGGAAAGTGAAAGTTTGCGTAGTATACGAAGGTATTCCAAGCCTCTACCACGGTGTCCCAGGATGTAGGGACTAAACGCAACCACTGGTCAGAGTGAAACAGGTTGATCACAAAAAAGACACCCGTGATAATGAATCCGCAAACGGTGATGAAGTGCCATGAACGCGCCACGCCAACGGTATGGCGATAGCCGGGAAGCGCGAATATTGGGGAGATGTAGCGGGCATCGTCTTTGGCTGTCCAAATGCGATCCGTGGGAACGCTCAAGGGAGTGAAGCGAATCCATTCCGTGCCCGGCGTGCAATCGTTGTTGAAATACAGCCGGGGATGATCCACCAAAATGGAAAGGCCGCTGCGCATGAGCAACATCAGGAAGAAGAAGTTAAAGAAGTGGCTATATCGGACCCAGACCGGAAACCCATGCGGCCCGCTGACCTGGCCTTCGTTGAATTGAGGCAAGGCGGGGAGATGGGGTAGACCGGAGACAAACACTTGTCCCCAAGCAAACATGGCTGGGATGATCAAAATGAAGAAAAATATTGCGAGGACCGAAGGCCGGATCCAGATACGAAAGCGGCGATCCTCAGGATAGTGCACTGCCCGATGGGCTGCGTCGAAAGAAATCATGTCACACCCAGCTTAGAGTATGCCTTTTCAAAACGGCGCACCATTTTCGCTTCGGTAGCCTCTAGCGGTCGAATGCTTGGACCCAGCGCAACGAACTTAATAGCGCTGAGGAGTTGCTCAATCCGAACCGTATAATCATCTTTACATGAAGAAGGTTGTCCACGCTGCTTGTCCGCATGATTGTCCCGACGCGTGCGGGGTTTTGATTACAGTGGAGGATGGCCGCGCTACGAAGATTCAAGGCGATCCGGCGCATCCGGTGACGCGGGGGTTCTTGTGCGCCAAGGTCGCCAAGTATCTGGATCGTGTGTACTCGCCGGATCGCGTGCTTTATCCGATGCGCAGGGTAGGGGCGAAGGGTGCTGAACCGCAGCCGCGGAGCGTTGCTCCGCATGGACAGACGAGGACGTCTGTCCCTACGCAGACCTGGCAACGCATCTCTTGGGACGAGGCTCTCGACGAGATTGCCGAAAATTTCAAGAAGATAACAGTGGAGTTTGGAAGCGAGGCCATTCTGCCGTATTCATACGGGGGCACGCTTGCCGCGTTGAATAGCGCTTCTATGGATCGGCGTTTTTTTCATCGTCTGGGCGCTTCTCAGCTAGCTCGCAATATCTGCTCGAATGCCGGAGAAGAAGGATTGAAGTCGGTCATCGGCACGCAAGTGGGGACGGAGCCGGAGCAGTTCGCACATTCTCGTTACATCATTGCGTGGGCATCGAACATACACGGGAACAATGTTCATTTATGGCCGTTTATTGAAGAGGCGCGGCGAAAGGGCGCAAAGTTAGTCGTCATTGATCCTTACCGCACACGAACTGCCGCGTGCGCCGACTGGTATCTGCCGATCAATCCCGGCACCGACGCCGTGCTTGCGCTGGGAATGATGCACGTAATTATCGAAGAAAATCTTTATGACGCCGATTACGTTTCACACCATACGTTAGGCTTCGAGGAATTGCGCAAGAAGGCTGCCGAGTACCCGCCGGAGCGCGTTTCGAAATGGACCGGAATCTCCATTCCGGACATTGTCAAGCTCGCACGAGAATATGCGACGATTCGTCCATCCGTAATTCGCGTGAACTATGGAGTGCAGCGCTCGGAGGGCGGCGGAATGGCAACGCGCGCCATTACTATGCTGCCCTGCATCACAGGTTCATGGAAAGAAGTTGGAGGAGGTTTGCAGCTCTCCACCAGCGGCGCGTTCGGGCTCAATCAGGACGAATTAAAGCGTCCGGACTTGATGATTGATACGCTTGGACGCCCGGCGCGCAAAATCAACATGGTCGAACTGGGAAAAGTTCTCAACACGCTTACCGGACCGCCGGTTAAAGGTTTGTTTGTTTACGGTTCGAATCCCGCCGCGGTTTGTCCCAATCACAACGAAGTGGTTCGAGGATTGAGCAGGCCTGATCTTTTCACCGTGGTTCATGAACAGTTTTTCACCGATACGACGGATTACGCTGACATCGTTCTTCCGGCCACAACATTTTTCGAGCACAAAGATTTGCAAACTTCCTACGGTCACTACTATTTGCAAATGTCAGACCAGGCGATTGAGCCGCTGGGAGAATGCCGCTCAAATGTCGAGACGTTTCGTGCATTAGCGCAGAGAATGGGATTTGAAGACGCGTGTTTTCGCGAATCGGTGGACGAGATGATGGATATCGCACTCTCTTCGAGGAACCCATTGCTGGATGGAATTGACCGGGCCCGATTGGAAAAAGAAGGTCATGTTCGGCTGAACTTCGGGAGCAAAAATAGCAATGGAGCGACGGGCGTCTCGCCCGTCCCGCGCGAGGCATCCCCCGAATCACAGTCAATGGACTCCGAATTCTTTATGCCATTTGCTCCGGGTAATTTTGGCACCGCAAGCGGCAAGGCCGAACTGTACAGCGAAGCTCTGCGATTACAGGGACTGGATCCCGTCGTAGAATTCACTCCGCCTACAGAATCCCGCCACAATCCAGCCGCAAAAAACTTTCCTCTGGAGATGCTGGCGAGAAAAGCTGACAACTTTTTGAACTCGACCTTTTCCAATCTTCCTTCGGTCGAAAAGATGGAAGAAGTCGGGCTGCTCGAAATAAATTCTGCCGACGCAGAGGCACGCCAAGTCAAAGATGGAGACAAAGTTCGAGTTTTTAACCGTCGCGGCGAGATAACACTCACAGCAAGAGTGGATGGCAAAGTACAGCGCGGCGTAGTCTCTGCAAGTCTTTATTGGGCCAAGCTTTCGCCAAATAGCAAGAATATTAATGTCCTCACTTCGGAAAAACTTACGGACTTGGGCAACTCGGCTACGTTTTATTCCGTCTTGGTTGAGGTGGAGCTTTTTCAGGCAGCGTCCTGAGGTGTAAATTTGACACATAGCTTGGACGCTCTCCACCGCACTACCGTATAATTGCGGTTTTCCATACTCCATCAAGCTGAGGTCTTAACGATTCACCGTTTTCGTCAGGATTACTCTGCCCGGACTGAGGGCGGGTCGCGATCACGCCCCATTCGGCCCGCAGGTATTGGCACATCCCTATCATTTTCAAAGTCTTGCCGTAGCGCCATTCGACGGATGAGCGGGCTGCTGTTAATCCTGCTTATGCTCGTGGCTTCGGCAATTTCTCAGCAAGACGTAATAACCGACATCGTTATACATGGCAACCGCCGCATTCCAGGAGAGAGCATCAAAGCCAGAATTTTTTCCCGCCCTGGCGACGTTTATGATCAAGCTGCTATCGAGCGCGATTTCAATGCTCTTTGGAATACAGGATATTTCGAAGATATTCGCTTTGAGCGCGAACAGACTCCCAAAGGCTGGCGGCTTCATATATATGTGAAAGAGCGTCCGACGATCCGGGAGATTGATTACACGGGATTGAGTTCGGTTTCAAAGAGTGACGTGCTGGATCGCTTTAAACTTGCCAAGGTCGGTCTTTCTCAGGAAAGTCAATACGACCCCACTAAAGTAAAGAAGGCAGAAGTAACAATCAAAGATCTGCTTGCCGAACATGGCAGACAGTTTGCCACGGTTCGTACCGAAGTACGCCCCATTCCTCCCGCTGCGGTCGGCCTGACTTTCGTGATTAAAGAAGGACCCAAGGTTAAAGTCGGCAAAATCATCTTCGAGGGCAACAAGCGCGTCAAAAGCCGTGTGCTGCGCAGCGCGATGAAGAATCTGAAGCCTATTGGCGTGCCGCACTCCATATTCCTGGAAAATCTGTTTGCCAAAACGTACGACGCAACCAAACTTGATGAAGATACTGAACGAGTCCGCGAACAACTCCAGGACCTTGGTTACTTCACAGCAGTGGTGCAGACTCCGAAGACGCAAATTCACGATACGGGCCACACCGGATTTCATGTTCCTCTCATCCAGAGTGGCGGGGGCAAAGCGGTGGATATCACTATTCCGATCGAAGAGGGTGAGCGCTATCGGCTGGGCGGAATCACATTCAAGAACAACAAAGCGTTGAGTAACACAAAAGCGTTGCGTGGTTTGTTCCCAATCAAAGACGGCGATATAGCGGATCGTAGCAAGATTGCCAAAGGTCTGGAAAACCTTCGCAAAGCTTACGGGCAGTATGGTTATATTAATTTCACTGCAATTCCCACGCCACGGCCGGATGAGGCAAAAAAGCTACTCTACTTCGATATTGACGTGGACGAGGGCAAACAGTTCACCGTTCGGCGAATCGAGTTTACCGGAAACACCACCACCCGCGACAAAGTTATCCGGCGGGAAATAGGTCTCGAGGAAGGCCAGGTGTACAACCAGGCGCTGTGGGAGCAGAGTCTCTTGCGCCTCAACCAGCTGGGTTATTTCGACCAGTTGAAGCCAGATGACCCGGACGTTACGGACCGTCACTTAGATGAAAAAGAAGGCACCGTTGATCTCACTCTGAAGGTCAAAGAAAAGGGCAAGAACAGCATCGGATTGACGGGCGGCGTGAGCGGGCTTGCGGGTACATTTGTCGGGCTTAGTTACAGCACGAACAATTTCCTGGGTTTGGGCGAGACTCTCACAGTTTCGGCCGACATTGGCAGCCTTTCCAAGAATGTGATGTTCGGCTTCACCGAGCCCTATTTATTTGATCGTCCGCTTCAACTTGGCTTCACCGTTTACGGCAGCAAGTACACCTACGATCAGGCGCAACAGCAGGCGCTCTTTACCGGGCAGCAAGTGCAGTTGCCGTCCGCTTATCTGCAAAACTTGCAAAATTACACCCAGGCGAGCAAGGGTTTTACCTTGTCGCTGAACTACCCGCTGCACCGCTCCTTTAAACGCGTGGGCATCAGCTATTCTTACGATGTTTCGTCCCTGGTTGCGTTGACCACGGCATCCAAGTCGCTCTTTTCCTACCTGGCGTTCAGCGGCGTCAGCGGCCCGAACGCGCTGAATGGAATTATCACCAGCAAAGTCGTCCCCAGCTATTCCAAAAACACATTGGATAGCGGCATCTCTCCCCATGGCGGGAGCAGCGTCTACGTTGCAGGCGAGTTTGCCGGTCTCGGGGGGACGGTGCGGACCATGCGCCCGGTCTTCGAATATAAGCGTTTCATCCCGGTCCAGAACAGACGAAACACAATCGGATTCCGGGTGCAAGGTTCGTTCCTGTCTGGATATGGTGGGCTGGTGCCGCCTCCATTTGAACGCTTTTATATGGGCGGCGAGAATGATTTGCGTGGGTTCGATATTCGGACCGTCTCGCCGGTTGCGTTCTTGCCCACTGTGACCTCGGTGGCACTGCGCAATCCCGATGGCACGATCGTTCCAAAGGATCCGAGCAATCCGCTGCGAGGCGCCTATAACATTCAGGTGCCGGTGGATCAGATTACTTTTCCTGGGGGCGATGCCAGCGTGGTCGGCAACCTCGAATACAGAATTACGATCGCTGGGCCAGTAGCGTTGGCGCCATTTGTGGACATGGGATTCGATCCGATCCTCAGGACGTCCGAGCTTCGCATCAATCCCGGCCAGCTAACTACAATCAACAACACTCTCTTTGGGTGTCCGTCCCAAGATATTGCATTCAACTGCACCGGTGGACAATTGCCCGGTGCGGCGGGTTCCTCGATCCCGATGTTTTCACAGTATTTAACGGTGGCTCCCAACACGAATTGGACTCCGCGAATGTCCACCGGGCTCGAGCTTCAGGTTTTTGTACCCATTGTGAACGCGCCGTTTCGCGTCTATTGGGCCTATAACCCCATGCGGCTGGATACGACTGTGAACTCGCCAATTCCAATCACTAGAGCGATGTTCCCAGCCGGCGCCGCCGGAGACTATACCTATCAGTTCACGAAGAACGCGTATTCGCCTCAGTATCAGTTAAGAGAGCCGCGCAAGACTTTCCGTTTCACGGTTGCAACGACATTCTAGAATTGGGGGGCGATGTTTGACTGTGGAGGAGGCGGGAACCTATAATCTACCTATCTTTGCCCATGATGTCCCGGTTCAGAACGGTCGCCGAACGTCCCAAAATTTCGTGATCAGTTTATTAGTCGTTTCAGGCGTTCGCCTTTGAAGAGACCTGAGCCAGTCCAAGCACAATTTTCCAAGGAGCAGAAAACATTCAATGACAAGTAAGCTTGCACGATTTCTCCCCGCCATTACTTTTGCAACAATTGCATTCTCGGTCGCTGCTCTAGGCCAAACCGGCGACGCGGCCGCATTGCCTGCCGCTCCCAGTTCCGCGGGTTCCACCATTGCCGGTGGAACAGGAAGCAAACTGGGCACGATCAACGTTGAGCAGGCCATTTACGCCAGCAATGAGGGTCAGCGTGATTTCCAGGTTCTCAGCAAGAAACTGGAACCCAAGCAGAACGAGTTGAAAAGTCAGAATGACGAAGTCGAAAGTTTGAAAAAACAGCTTAGTGCTCAAGGCGAAAAGCTCAATGATGATTCTCGCGGAGCCCTGGTGAAACAGATTGAGCAGAAGCAGAAATCGCTGGAGCGTTCGGTACAGGATGCGCGGGACGATGCGCAGAGTCAGCAGAATGATATTGCCCAGCGCATTCTTCAGAAGATGGCTCCGCTCATTGGCAAATACGCGGCGGATAACGGGTTTGGGTTAATCGTAGATACGTCCAGTCAATGGCCCAACGGACCCGTATTCTGGCAAAACGGATCGGTTGACATTACCCGAGCTGTGGTTGACGCCTACAATTCCCAGTCCGGAGTTGCGGCGCCTCCAAGGGCGGCTGGCGCCAGTAGCAGACCGGCGGGCGCGGGATCCAGACCTGCGATAACAAAACCAGCAGGGTCTGCTACTAAACCTGAGCCTCCTAAATAGCTGGCGAAGATGACTTTGGGCCGCATCTCCAAGATGCGGCCTTTTTACGTTCCGCTTTTTTCCCGACGCGGCACTTTTCCCATGTTGGTCCGTGAGGGCCGTCCAAGTAAGCAAACGCTCTTCGATCCATAGATGCCTCTGGCCTTGGGCTCCGATGAACTCTGAGAGGTATTTACTGTTGCGTCCCGCAAAGAGTTTGGAACTCATTCCGCCTGAATTGCAAATCCTGGGGCCCACCCGCCCTCCAGACGCCGGCCAGCCTTCCGCCGAGAGGACCGGAGACATCTTGCGCAAGCTGTGGCAGGCGCTAGATCAATCTGTGGATCCGATCGTGATCACAGACCGCCTGGGAATTATTGAATACGTCAATCCAGGATTCGAAACTCTAACCGGGTATCCGAAGAGTGAAGCCCTGGGCAATTCTCTCCGCATTCTCTGCCCGGCAGAGGAGGCCCCCGAAGTCTACGAAGCCATGTGGCAGAAGGTCCGCTCAGGAGATATTTTTCGTGGAAGTGTAGTGAACCAGAAACGAAACGGCGAAGCCTTTTCGGTAGAAAAGACTATAACCCCATTGCGCGACAGCGCAGGGCAAATCACTCACTTCATCTCGACGGACCGGGATATTACAGAGCGGTGCAGGTTGGAACTTCAACTTCTGCAAGCGCAAAAGATGGACGCTATTGGCCGCCTGGCGGGGGGCGTTGCCCACGATTTTAATAATTTGCTGATGGTAATCAGTTCGTATGCCGAGTTGATGCTCGATTCGTTGAGCCCTAAGCATCCTCTGCGGCGTAACGTGCAGGAAATCATGGGAGCATCGCGGCGCGCAGCCGATCTGACCCGGCAATTGCTTGTATTCGGGCGCAAGCAAGTGCAAACCCTGCAACTCTTGGACTTAAACTTGGTGATTGATGAAATTAGCAGAATGTTATTGCGACTGATCGGAGAAGATATCGAATTCGTCTTCATTCCCGGGGCGCAGCTGGGAATCGTAAAGGCAGACCCGGTACAGATCGAGCAGGTATTGATGAATCTCGCGGGCAATGCCAGAGACGCCATGCCAGATGGCGGCAAGCTAACCATTGAAACAATCGCTATCAAGCTCGACGAGGAATACGTGCAGAAACACGCGGCTGTTCCCGCGGGGGACTATATCCTGCTTACGGTTACCGACTCTGGCATGGGCATCGCTCCGCAACATCTCCCTCATATATTCGAGCCGTTTTACTCCACCAAGGAGGAGAATGAGGGTACCGGGCTTGGCCTCGCTACGGTGTACGGCGTCGTCAGGCAAAGCGGAGGTTTCGTATGGGTCTATAGCGAGCCGGGCATGGGAACGACTTTTAAAATTTATTTACCCAGCGTGCATGCCGCAAATTGGAAACGACCACACGCCGAGACAGTAGAAGAATTTACTCCGCATGGGTGTGAAACTATCTTGCTTGTAGAAGATGAACCCGCGGTGCGCCAATCGGAACGAGAGTTTCTTCTATTGAACGGATACTTGGTTTTGGAAGCGTCGGACGGGGAAGATGCTCTGCACCTGGTCGCAGGATTCAATGGGCCGATTCATCTTATGATCAGCGATGTGGTGATGCCGCGAATCGGAGGTGCGAAATTGGCGGAACGACTCCGCTCTCTAAAGCCAGATTTGAAAGTACTCTTCGTTTCTGGCTATGCAGAAGCTACGGTATTGCGACAGGGAGGCATTGATCTATCTACGAGTTTTCTACAAAAGCCGTTTTCTTTGAAAACGCTCGCCCGCAAAATCAGAGAAGTAATCGAAGTGGATTCGTCCTCGAAAGCTGCGTCCGCAGGGTCCGATAGCTAGATTTCTAATCTTGTGTGGCGCGGGCGCCCTCGCCCGCGAACAGCCTGTGTGTATACGTCTCTTCGGTCCGGGAAATCGCCGCCCGGCTCCCTTGGGCTTTATTCACTGGCGTATCCCGTATAATCGCTGCGGAATAGTGCATGAGTCAGGAACCCTCGCCTACAAACGTTGTCCCAACCTATGAAGATTCCCTCCGTGGCAAGCCCCTCCAGATCGTTTCGATTTCGCTAATCTTCTTCCTTTGGCTCACAATCTACGCCGCTGGGATGTTTACTCCTCCTCTTCTCGACGACGTTGACACCATACACGCTGAAGCCGCGCGAGAGATGGTTCTGCGCCACGATTGGGTCACACTCTATACGGACGGAATTCGCTATCTCGAAAAAGCTCCAGTCATGTATTGGGGCGTGGCGGCCAGCTACACCATCTTCGGCGTTAGTGACTGGAGCACGCGGTTACCGCTCATGCTCGGCGCTCTGGCACTTCTTCTCGCGACTTATGCAATGGGGAAACGTGCTTATGGAGAGATGGGAGGATTGTATTCCGCTGTGGTCATGGCAACCGCTGTAGGTCCTTATATTTATACCCGGTTCCAGATTCCTGATTTGATTGTGGGTCTCTGGTTGACTTTGGGATTTTATTTTTTCTTTCGATCCTTGCATGAAGAGCGTCCATCGCGATTGACTTGCTGGGGATTTGCCGCAACCTGCGCATTGAGCGTGCTCACAAAGAGTTTGATTGGGCTGGTCTTTCCATTCGCCACGATTGGGATTTTTCTTCTTCTTACAAATAATCTCCGCCACTTATTGAAGCTACGGCTGATTTCTAGTTCTGTGGTTTTTCTGGCGATTGCTGCGCCATGGCATATTCTTGCGGCACTGCGCAATCCCTCTCAAGGTGCGGTTCGCGGATTCTTGTGGTTCTACTTTGTTAACGAACAGTTTGCGAGATATCTTAATAAGCGCGTCCCCCCCGGATACGACACTGTCC
>PNAR01000503.1 GCA_003169715.1 Acidobacteriaceae bacterium
GATACAGCGCGCTCGGTGCGGTCTTGAGCGACAACAAACTGCGGCGCGCACAGGCCGTGGAAAAGACGCGGGCAGGAAAAGTCCAAAAACCGACTTTCCCTGTCCGCTTGGAAATCCCGCAAAAAGCGCGGGATTCCCACTTTCCCACCGCCCCGGCTGCTGCTGCTCAATTAACTCAAACCGGACAACTCACGTGCTAAGAAAACCGGACATTTTAACTTGCTAACAACAGGCCATTGGGCGTCTATTGCCGGGACCGGCCGCAAAAAATTAGGGCCGCCCGAGCAGGGCGGCCCAGCCAACGAAGCCAGCACGACACAAATCGCTTAGTGAGCAGGTGGCGTGGTTAACCCAACCACTCCCTGAATGAATGATAATCCGTTCGGCGTGCCCAAACCCGTGACGTTGTCCCATCCGGTGGCTGTAGTCAGCGACGAGTCTGTCCCGAAGCTAAAAACATCCCATCGAGTTGAAGTTGGACTCTGGAATAGTGCACTGACGAATTTCCTCGACTTTTGCACTGGCTGTGCCAGCGTAGCCGCCGACTCAAACATCGGGGGATTTGGAGGATTGAAAATAGTCCCCGTCGCATTAAATGGAGAAGAAACGGGAACTACATCGAGGATACTGCCCGACGGGAGTACGTAAAGCCATGGAGCTGCCTGTCCCAATGGAACTCCGGCAGCCTGGTTCGCAATCGCCCACACAGCCGAAAACATTGGGCAAGAAAGGCTGGTACCACCAAACACTTCTGCCAACGTCTGGTTACCCTGATTGGGATCGGTGATGATGATCTCGTTCCCCGTCTCAGGATCCGCATTCATGGAGATGTCTGGTGTCTGCCGGAACTTTCCATGCACCTTTTTCTGGAAACTAGGTTTGAGGAAGAAAGTACTCTCTCCTCCACCGGACCCTTCCAAGAAGCCAAAAAACAGAGGAGGAATCGTCGGAGGGTTCGGATTCGGATTAGCAATGCGTGTCTCGTTGAGACCCCAGCCAGTTTGGAAATTAATGCTGTTGTCGGAGTTCAAGAAGGTGCTGGTACCGCCAACGGCCGTGTCAAAAGGCGAGGTTCCTCCCCCCGCAGAGGTGGATTTGATGCCAAAGTTCGCTGTATCAAATATGAGGTTGTCGCCGGAGTCGCCAGTAGAAATGTCTTGCGAAATGCCAAGAGCGGCGGCAATTTCTGAAATTCCGTTTTCAACCACAAGCTCCGAAGGTAGAAAGTCAACAAGCACGATCTCCGGGATCCCGAAGCTGTTCGAAATGACGCTGCCCAATTCATTGTCAATCGCAAACAGATTCGCTTCATCAAGAGTCGAGAAGTTGTTGTCCGTACCGAGCACGAGCGCGATATTAGCGCCTGGCGCAATCGCGTGCGCCCATTCAACGTCAAGAGTAGTCTCGTATTCCCAGTTCCCCGCTATGCAGGCGGCAGCACAAGTTACCGGGCCTGTGGGAGTGAAAGTTTGAAAGTTAGTGGAAGTGAGAGCAGGTAGTCCGTTGAGCGATGAGAACTGATTCGCATCCGAGGTGATCGTATTCGAACCGAATGCGTCCACGATTACAATTGTCTGACCAGCACCGTTCAGACCCGTGCTATAAAGCGCATTCAGCCCATACGCGGCTTGCATTTCAGCCGCATCATAACCGCAAGATGGCAGATTTGGGGCCGGAGTGCCGAGGTCGGCGCCGTACCGGTTGCCTGAATACACGGCGAAGGGGGCTCCTCCTCCCGTCGTGAAGATATGGGCCTCCGGTGGGCGCATGCATTCCTGGCTAAAAAACAATCCGTCAGGTCCTGCGCCCGAGAGTGGCAATCCACGAAAAGGCTTGCCCGTGTCAGGATTGGCGCTGCGCTTTGCGTACGACTTATAGCTGAGGTCATTCAACCCCTGCACGGATGCAATCGCCGCACCGGCAGGTCCAGAGACCGAAGCCTCTGACATATTCACGCGGTGGACTGCCCCGTTCACCATGACGCGGTTGATCTGAACGTTGAATGCTTTTTGAATGTTTCCGATCTGACCTTCCGCAACTACATAATGATTGTGCTTCTCGATGGAAGTGACACGCAGTTTATTGTTCACGAGGAAGCTGCGAACGGTCCCTGCATCTTGGGACGAAGGCGCGAACATGGACCGGTATTGCTCCCGCGTAAGAAAATGATGATAGTTCGGCGAATTCTTGTCATACATATCGCGAACCATTGTGTCCAACGTCTCTTTATTACGTTGGCGAAGCCAAACCGTCACTGCGATTTGTTTGGAAGCATCTTCAGCGCCAAGATTCTGTGAGTTCGCTAGAAGAGCCGGTGTGCCATCGCTGACGGCATTCGAACTTGAAGATTGAGAGTATGCAGAACCTACCATCAATGCCAGAACAGCAAGCAGGACGGAGGGGACGATGCGGGAGAAATATCTGGTTCTGTAAATCATGAGTGAACTCCTTTAAGGACTTTCCCTCACTTCGGGCTTGTAGCGCGGCTTTTGGCGGGGCGAGTCCGGGCACGAAGTTTGCCACCATCGAGCGCAGGCTGTCAAGTAAAGTCGGTTATGTGTGAAACTTTTTACAACTTGCGCCAGCCGCACTTCTCATCGGGGACTGTTCGTTGTTTGCGGAGTCTGTCCTGAAGCGCGCACATCAATCGCCACGGATTCACTTACCCGTAAGACGAATGTGCTGGGATTCTTGATTCCCCACTTCGCATAGGGCACCACAAAATGCCCAGTTGCGGTCCAGTGGTCTTGTGCAATGTTCACCTGAACCGGAATCGTCATTTCGTGATCGCCCCCATGAATAGTGAAATTGCCGTGGACCTGCACGTTAGATATCCCGTTCACTCCAACCTTTCCATCTACCCGGTCGGGACGAAAACTGATATCCGGATACTTTGCGCTCTCTAGAACTTCTTTATGCATCTTTCGGTCCCGCATTCCGATGCCAGTGTGACCGCTTGTGGCATCCACCACTATTTCGCCGCTTATTTCTCCGGTCGAAAGATCGTAAGTTACCTTCCCCCGTTTCAATGCAAAAGCCCCGTGCACCGTGTGTATCACGTCACCAAGAGTGAATGTGACTGTAGTCTGGGAGGGAAGGAATTCAAAAACCGCTTCGGGAGTTTGGGCACTGCATCCAACCGCGAGCAATAGGGTCAGCGCTGCCTGGCAGAGGAACGAGTTTGCCATTCTTAGTCTAGTCGTTTCGATTTCAGCCTCTTTAGTTTCAAAAATGTTGGCCCGGCAGCTGGAATGAGGAACTATAACCTTAGCTGTTCCCCAAACACATGAAGAATTTGTAAATTTGGGCCCTGATTATTGTCTTAGTTTTGTCACTTGGTTGTCAGTCTGACATTTGACGATAATGACGATGAGAAACTGGCGGAGAGGGAGGGATTTGAACCCCCGATACCCGTTAAGGTATGTCCGNNCAACCACTCACGCACCTCTCCGCAACGAATAAAATGCAGGCGATGAATCCTTTGTCCTGATTGCTTACGCAGTTCAGGGATTTGTTCGTGTCTCTAACTATCTTTCTATCGTCGCTCTCGAAAAAATTCCCTCAACAATTCCGCGCACCGATCAGCGAGCACTCCACCGCGAACTTCCATCTTGTGATTCAGTTGAGGGTGATTGAGCACCTGCATCACCGAATGGACTGCGCCAGCCTTGGGGTCGTCCGCACCGAAAACCAATCGTTTCAACCGCGAATGAACCATCGCGCCCGCACACATCGCGCAGGGTTCAATTGTAGCAAATAGCTCGCAGCCGATCAGGCGGTGATTCCCGATCGTGGCGCCTGCCTCTCGTAATGCGATGATCTCGGCATGAGCGCTGGGATCGCGGTCGCTAAGATTCCGGTTCCACCCACGGCCTACGATTTTATCTTCGAAGATAACGACCGCGCCAACGGGTACTTCGCCGATGTTGAGCGCTTCCTGCGCTGCGAGCAGCGCCTCTTCCATCCATATGTCGTCCATGCAGTTTGACTCGAAGCCGTGAGATAGAAAAATTGAAAGTTTTCGGCGAGAACAAGCTACCCATAAGCATTACCCAGAAATCATTGCCCTCCACTTACCACCAGAATGTTCTTGTGAAAATCGCCTCCTCTACGTTAATTCATATTAATGGTTTTTATTCCTCCCAGAACCTGAATTAATGTTCTCTCCGCTCGGCGCTAAGTATTGGCAAGATTAGGAAAAAGAGTTTGGCCCCGATATTGCCACAGACATTCGGGGAGAAACTATGGGTCAGGAAGTTTCAGTTTCGTATCAAGCGGTAAAGAGCAAAGTTTACAAACTGATTGACGCTCTGGTCGAAGACGCCAAGACTCGGGGAGACGTTCAAGACTCCGTGAAGCGGTGGTGGAAGCTAGTACATCCGGCAGACCGCCCGGTCGCCCGGAAGTACCTGATGATGGTATTGGAGAGGTCGAACGCGAGCCTCGAAGCCATCTCCGATGGCCTGCTGGAGTTCACCACGAGTGAGACCGAGCCAGCGAAATTGGCAAAGCTGCACACCGTATCCCCGCAAACACAAATCGGCACGCGAATCTAGCCCACTGTGGAGAGTCGGGCGTCCCGCCCGCCCTGACGATAAATCTGGAGAAATCCGGGGACAGAGAAATCTTGAGACAGTCGGCAGAAATCTGGGGGAGAAACTTGGGGACAGACGGGACGTTCCCCTGTTTGTTTGATCAGGTTCGGGGACGCCTGCTTTTCGGCGCAGGTTGCAAAATGCAGAAATTGGGGAACGTCCCGTCTGTCCCCAAGTTTCTCCTCCTCTCCTCCATTAACTCACTAAGGACTTTTTTCACAGCTTCAAAAAACGCAAAGGTGGGCCAGCCACCTGCACGGCGGGAGCGTCTTTACGGAGCGCGCCAGGTCATGCTCACAATTTCGGTACTGCCGGCGTCTTTGAGGATCAGCGGCGCATCGTCTGGGGTGAGGCCGAACCAGATGCCAAAAAC
>PNAR01000374.1 GCA_003169715.1 Acidobacteriaceae bacterium
AAAAGCATCCCGGAACCGCGGAAGAAGCAGGTGAAACCAGTTCACAGTAAAGCATCGTTGCAGGAAGGCAGCAATAGTACTGGCGAACTAGCCGCGTAGGCTAATCTGATGGACTAGTCTAAAAGGGTTAGCCTTTACGATTTAGGCCAAATTCCCCGCCCGCGATAGCGCTGCATTTGTTGGACATCTGGATGCGGTGCGGAGTTTTCGGTTATTTGTCCCTTGACATACTCGCTATCCGATGCAAAGCTGGCAGTTCCTCCCCGTGAGTGCAATCCAAACGGAACGCTTTTGTGTGCCTTTCGGCGAAGTCATTTGACCGTTCGCCGCAGCTTAAACTCCCCCCCATCGGGTTCTTGAATGCAAGAATCCCGAAGTGATTTTCAACGTCGAAGGAGTTTTCTGTGCCTATTGGAATATCAGAACCGGGATTCTTGCTGATGGATCCCACGTTAACTCCTCTTGCTTGTAACGCCGAGGCCGTGCAAATCCTGACATTCCCCAACGTTCCCGAAAAGATTAAACGCCTCGATGTTTTCTTGTCCGACAAAGTCCGCTCAGGATTGGTTGACCGCCAGTCGCGGCAATCTCTTGATTTCGTGAAGGAATTTAAGTCCGGGCGAAGGCGATATATCTGCCGGACCTTCCGCCTGGATTGCAATAATCATGGCAATCAGCCATCGCTTGGGGTCTTGCTGGAACGCTATTCTTCAAGCACCACCGCATTATCGCAGCTAACGAAGCAGTTCGATTTAACGGCGCGCGAGCGCGAGACAGTCGAACTGTTACTTCAAGGGCTGACCAGCAAAGAAATCGCGCTTAGAATGAATATCAGCCCCAACACGGTTAAAGCCTTTCTTCGACTAGTAATGGTGAAAATGGGCGTCTCGACGCGTTCCGGTATTGTCGGCCGGGTCATCGGTGCACAATCATAAGAGCAGCGAAGACGAGTTAAACAATTGAACTAATCCATTCGAGCAATTTACGCATTGTTGAGTTCGAGGCATCATCGCTGATTGTGAAATCCTCCTCCGAACGCGAGCGCCGCCGCCATCCTAGATTTCCGCAAATTCTAGAAGTTCAAGCCTCTGAGGTCCCACCACTGAAGCAAAAACAGCGTGCTAAATCACCATTGGAAGGCCGGGCTCAAAATGTCAGTAAGGGCGGATTCTGCCTTCTGACCAATGAGCCCGTAGACCGCGCATCCCTTATGCTCTGCCATATTGGCGTTTCTGAAGGTACCACCGCCATTCCTACACTCGTGCAGGTTCGGTGGACGAAGAAACGAAATATCGAGGACGAGAGCTACCTTTCCGGCGTACAATTCATGTTTTAAACCACATCCTGATAGCACCATCGTGCTAGTCCAAAGGGAGTAGCCTATCTAGGCTAATTCCCTTCGATTAACCCCATCTGTCTAGAACTACTAGGCCATTCCCCAACTATTGAGCTAGTTCTAAAGTATGACTCTGTTTAGGTAGTCGTGCCTCCTCCCCTGACCGGCAGCTTAAGAATACTTATGGTACAGAGCTTTATCAGGGGCGACGCAGCCCGTATCAGAGCTATTGGCGCGATTGCCATGCTGGTCTGTCTGATGGCCACATTAAGCTCCTGTGGCGGAAACCCAGGATCCGGTCATTCAAGCAAGAATAGCGGCAAATCACTATCATCCCTTTTAATTTCTCCTGCCAATCCGGTGGTGCCGATAGGAGACAGCGAGCGCTTTGCTGTGATCGGGGTTTTCTCCGACGGAACCAGACAGGACGTAACGTCTACAGTCACTTGGGCCACTACAAATCCCGACATAGTCTCCATTGACAAATCTGGTATGGCGGTGGCAAAGCATGCGGGAAGTACGGTGATCGAGGCTGCCTCCGGTTCCATCAGCGCCAAAGTAACTTTCACTGTTCCGGCCGCTTCGTTGATTTCGATTTCGCTCACGCCCCCTGCCTCTTCAGTGCCAAAAGGAGCTGCGGTTCAACTTGCGGCGACTGGCCTATTCACGGATGGCACGACTGGGGATGTGACCAGTTCCGTGACGTGGGCTTCCACGGGTTCTGCCATTGCCAGTGTGAACTCCACCGGATTAGTGACGGGCGCTTCCGCCGGAACAGCGATGATCACGGCCACCTCGGGACAAATCCGCGGCGCAGAGACAATGACGGTTCTTCAACCGATTATGGTTTCGCTGTCAATTTCGCCACCAGGCGCCATAGTGCCAAAGGGGCGCACGCAGCAGATCACAGTTACCGGAACATTTACTGACGGGTCTACCCAGGACGTCACGGGAAATGTGGCTTGGACTGTGGCGCCCGCCACCATTGCGGCGGTAAGTCAAACTGGATTGGTCTCGACACTCGCTCCGGGCGCTGCGACCATCTCTGCCGTTTCCGGCTCGATCAGTGCTTCGACGGTAATTACCGTTGCATCTGCTGCTTTGAGTTCATTGACACTGACACCGGCGAATCCTTCCTTGACGAAGGGGGCCACACAGCAACTGACGGTCACGGGATCTTTCACTGATGCCAGCAGTCAAAACATGACTACCACGGTTGCCTGGACTGTCTCTCCAGCAAATGTGGTAACCGTCAGTGGCGGGGGATTAATCACGGCGCTTGCAAATGGGACGGCAATAGTTACGGCCACGTCTGGTTCGGTCAGCGGATCTGACACAATCACGGTTTCCGGCGCCAGTCTGGTATCCATTAATATATCGCCTGCCAACCCGTCCGTTCTTGATGGTAAGACGCAGCAACTTACAGCCACCGGAAATTACAATGACGGCACCACGCAGGACGTTACGGGCAAAGTTTCATGGACCGGCGCCATACCTGGCGTAGTAGACCTGAGCAGTGTAGGTCTTCTGACCGCGCTGGGCGCCGGCACCGCGACCGTGAAGGCTACGTCTGGTTCCATTAGCGGCTCCGACACAGTCACGGTCCTCGCGACTACTCTCGTTTCGATCGCTATATCTCCTGCCAACCCTTCCGTTCCAAAGGGTGAGACACAACAACTCATCGCAACCGGAACCTACAATGACGGCAGCACCCAGGACATCAGCAGCAAGGTCACCTGGAGCGGGGCAGTCCCTGGAGTGGTGAGCTTGAGTGCCGCCGGCCTTGTCACGACCACCAATCTTGGGACGGCAACGATCACTGCGGCTGAGGGCTCAATTAGCGCGACGACCGTTGTTACGGTTTCGGCAGCGGTCCCTGTTTCTCTGGCCGTATCTCCTGCGAGTCCATCCATTACTGTCGGCTTTACTCAGCAATTCCACGCGTCCGAACTGTTCAGCGACGGTACCAAGAGAACTGTGACAACCCTGGCGACGTGGACTTCCGCCAATCCGGACCTTGCCACGGTGAGTGCTTCGGGCGTCGCGACTGGCACGGCCGCGGGAACGGCCTCCATCAATGCCAGCTACCGTTCCGTTTCTGGGTCCGGCAGTTTGACGGTTATACCCGTTACATACCTCGAAACGGAAGACCTGCCGAGCGGCGGAGCGTCGTCCCATACATATTTTGATCAGGCCAATACGCCTGGAGTTGATGGCACGCTGCGTATCAGCAATTCCGGAGGTGCGGGGGAAAATCTCTGCGCGATGGTTTATGTTTTTGCCGCCGACCAGCAATTGAGCGAATGTTGTGGCTGCCGTGTCAGTAAGAACGGTTTGCTGACGCTCTCGCTAACCAATGATCTCACGTCGAATCCTCTGACGAGACAGACGTTGACTAGTGGAACGATTGAGGTTGACGCATCCGATGTAGCAGGCAATCCCACTTGTGACCCCGCCTCGGTAACTCCCAAGGGATCGCTAACGACATGGGCGACCCATATACAAGCCATCACATTAGGAACACCGCCTGCGAGCGACGGTAGTTCATCCTCTACGCCACCAAGCCAAAACGCTCCCATAAGCGTTCAGAATCAATGTCAGTTTGTGCAAAGGCTGGGAAGCGGCCAGGGAATTTGCAGCTGCGGGACCGGAGACTGATCCAGGTACCGAAATCACTTCCGAAATTAAACTCAAATATCGGCCCCCTGCCGGAGGCCGGTTATGGATGATAAAGACTCAGGGCGAATGGCTTACTTGAGGCAGGAGTGGGGAGACCCGCACCCGTCACCGCACCTGAAGTTGGATCAATCACACTCATGTCTATCTCCCCAGCTGCTCCGGATTCGTAAAGAAGCTTTCCATCCGCCGATAACACCATGCCATTAAAAGCTAAATGAGTCGCAAAAGGGGAACCAGCAATTTCAGTCAGCACACCAGTGGCAGGTGTGATGCTGAAAACGAGAATTCCCGCCGGGCTGTTAGCGTACAAAAACCCGCCCGATGCAGCAATGGCGAAAGGTGAAAGAAGAGTTGGGAAAGAGGCAGAACCGGCTATGGGAGTGAGAGCGCCGCTAGCGGTGTCTATCGAGAATCCCAACACATAGTTGTTGGAGCCACCAATTGGGATACCGTTTGCAATTACATAAACAAAATGTCCGGTCGAGTCCACCGTGAGAGCTGTCGCATCCACGCCTATAACTGGCAGCGCAAAGGGAGAACCGGCGACAGCCGTTAAAACTCCAGTGTTTGAGTCAATGGTGAAAGCCGAAATCTGACTGCCATCAATTGAATACAAAAACTTACCAAAGAGATCAATCGTGACTTCTAACCCGCCACCGGAAGTAATTGGTGGACTTGCTATAGATGTTAGCGCTCCTGTTGCTGCGTTAATGCTGAAC
>PNAR01000498.1 GCA_003169715.1 Acidobacteriaceae bacterium
GGTTAGGTCCCCCTTCCAATAATTTAAAGCTCCCCTCTAATCAGGTTGCTGGAATCGCATTCCAAAATCCCGAGACCTCTGTTTCTATTCTCTCTCACGTAACTGGGCAGATATCGCTAGCGCTGGCGGGCGCGTTGCCCTCGTTGCTGGCTGAGTCTCCTGATCCAGATTCGGCGCTTATTCTCTTTGATCGGCTGGTTAGCGAGTCTCCCGGCGAAATAACGCAGCTATTAAATCAACATAATGTTTTGGCTCACTACGCGATCGTGATTTTCGGGCATAGCCGCTTTTTGGGAGAGACTTTAATCCAGAACACCGACATATTGCAGTCTTTTCTGCGGGAAAGGAATCTGGATCTCAGCTTCTCGGCTGCTCACTTTCGAGAAAGTCTTTCGCGCTTTCGGGCCCTATCGTTTGAGACGGATGTGTCCCTGCTATTGGCGCGCTTCAAACGTCGCGAATACTTGCGCATCATGCTAAGAGATGTGCTCAAGATTGCTCCCCTCGCCGAGACTACGGCCGAGATATCTACCCTGGCGGACGTTTTGATTGAGGAAGCTCTGCGTGACGCCGCAAGTGCTTTGCAACGGCGCTATGGCACAGCGCAGCATCTTGATACCGAAGGCCGCCTTGTAGATACGCAGTTTTCCGTGCTGTCTCTGGGAAAACTGGGTGGCAACGAACTGAACTACAGCTCCGATGTTGATCTTATGTATATCTTCGGCGATGGACCGGAATCGCAGGAAGCCTCGATCAGCAATCGCGAATACTTCATTCGCCTGTCTCAGCACATTACCGACACATTGTCGCGAGTGACGCATGAGGGCCCCGTTTTTCGTATTGATTTGCGTCTGCGCCCCCAAGGCAATGAAGGAGAGCTTGCAATCAGCATCGAAACGGCTTTGCGCTACTACGCGCTAACCGCGCATGACTGGGAGCGTCAAGCACTGATCAAGCTCAGGCATTCTGCGGGAGATATTTCGTTGGCGCGGGAATTCATTAGACGTGTGCAACCGCTGGTTTACGGAGAGAGCAAGGATCAGCCGACGCCAGAGACCGTTTCCGAGAGCGGCCACGCTGACGATGATCGCAAATTGCGTCCGTTATTACCCCCGCAGGATCAGACCTCCGCTAAGGGCCTCAACTTTGCCGCCATTAAGACTGCGCTTGTAGCCCGGGAGAAACTAGACAAGAAGCGCCGCTGGCGTCTAGCCCACAATACCCCGGTTGAGACCATTGATGTAAAGCTTGATCACGGCGGCATCCGCGACATTGAGTTCCTCGTGCAATGTTTGCAGCGAGTATACGGGGGCCGCGAACTCTGGTTGCGATCCGGAGGCACGCTATTTTCGCTGCAAAAACTGCATGATAAGCGGCATATCAGCGGAAGGGAATTTCATGAGCTTACCAGTGCCTACGAGTTCTTAAGGCATTTGGAGCACCGGTTGCAATTGAGACAGGGCCAGCAGACGCACCAGTTGCCGTTGAACCGTCCGGAACTGAATGTCCTGCAAGCGGCCATGGAGGGATATGCTCCCCAGGAATATGAAATTACCGACCTGACTGGCACGGTGCGGCGGCGCATGGCAGCGGTGGCGGAAATTTACCAGCAGGTCATTTATCAGCAGCAAAGCCGCGTCCAAATCTCTGCGCAGGATGCAGGGTTCAAGTTGGAAAGCGAGGCCGAGGCAAATGGCTCCGATCAATCCAACCAGCAGATATTAGACCGATTGGCGCAAGACGCGCCGGAGTTGCACCAAGTCCTGATCAAGGACAACCTCAGCCCGCACGCCCGCAGAAAGGTATTTCGTTTTCTCAGTTCTGCGTTTATGAGTTCGCGGCGCTACGCCGAGGTGGCCAGAAATCCGCTCGCGGTGATTCGGGCGCTTGCCTTGTTCGAGTGCAGCGATTATTTAGCCGACATACTGATTCGCTATCCCGAAGAGATTGTGACCCTGGTGGAGACGGGAGAGACGATGCCGCGCGCCGCTAGCGGCTATTTATTTGCGAGCTCATCGGAAGAAGGTCGAGCCCCCACGGACCCGGCGTTTGAATATATTGCGAAATCCGAAAACTCTCATGGAGAGAGACTGGCGCTGTTGCGAAACCACTTTCGCCACCGCATTCTCGCGGTGGGAGCTCGCGAAATCACAATGCTTTGCGGAGTATACGAAACGTTGGATTCCATCACCGCGGCGGCCGAAGACGCGATTGCTGCCGCCCTGGCCATTGCCGGAAATCCTGAAGGGTTGGTAATCATGGCTGTCGGCCGGCTTGGCAGCAGAGAACTGGATGTGCTTTCTGATGCCGATTTGCTTTTTGTGGGAGAGAACGAGAAGAGCCGGGGGCGGCTTACCAAGTCCGCGCAGCAAATAATGCAAGTACTTTCCGCCTATACCCAGGACGGTATGGTTTTTCCCGTGGACGCCCGCTTGCGCCCTCGCGGCGGGGCTGGGGAACTGCTTGTCACACCGGCACAACTCGCGGTCTATTTCGAGCAGGAGGCACAACCGTGGGAGGCTCTCATGTACTCCAAGCTTCGATTTATTGCGGGATCACGAGACTTGGGTGATCACGTGATGCAGTCCGCCGAGATGCTATATCAACGCTACGCGAAAGATCCGAAGTTTCTCGATGCGGTACGCGCGATGCGGGCCAAACTTGAAACCACGGACGGTTCGGAGAGAAGCTTCAAGACCTCACCGGGAGGCACTTACGATATTGACTTTTTGACGGGCTACCTCCTGATAAAACATGAGATTCGCAACAAACAAGGCAGCCTGCGGGATCGCTTGTGGAAATGTGCCGCAGCTGGCTTCCTCGAAAACTCCGATGCCGCGCGTCTGGACCACGCCGCCGAGTTGTTGCGCACCGTCGAACACGTTGTCAGGCTGTCGGTTGGAAGAACGCAGAAGTGGTTGCCGGGAATCGAGCACGCGCGTCGAACTACGGAAAGGCTGACTTCCCAGATCATCAATCGCCGGTTCGACGAAGGCTTGGAAGCGGAATTGCTTCAAACACTTACCGACGTCAGAAATGTTTATACCCGGTTGCTCGCGTAAGGACGGGTGTCCTCACCCATCCTGCGGAGCGAAGCTCTCCGGTTTTCTATTCTAAAAAGATAATCTCAAGGATGTTTCGACTCCAGCGCATAATTTCGTGCCGCGCCGAACGCCGTTACGCTGATATGCCCGATGGACATCCATCGCTCGAGTTTGTGGTGTCCAGTGCGATGCAATAAGTACGAGACGCCTATGGAGGCCGCTGCCCCTGCCGCCTCCAGACTGGCGAATCCCGCATTACTATAAACCACATCGTCAGGAATGAGCCTTTCTTCCCGTCCGCGCGCCAGCATATTCCGCGTTGAGGTGTAGTCAAGCACGCGGAAAATTGCCATTCCGGAGAAAAGTAGAATATTAGTTTTGTCTAGAAAGTCGTGTCTCGGCTCGATGGAATCGGAATTTCCAAGTGGCGGCGTCTTGCTCTCGGAAATTGAGAGTTTTGTGGTTGGGGGCAAATTCTCTTGTACCTGTTGGGCAACGGCGGGCAAGGCCGCAAGAATGAAGGCAAAGATGGAAGTCAGCCCAATCGAACCCAATCGAGAAGCCCGCAATACGAAACCCATATCCTAATTGTATCGGCGAAGCCTGGGATCAAATGATCCGGTCTTTTTATAACCGATGACTTTGGTGTAAATGTTCGTCTCGAGACAACCTGCATGGCGTGATGTCCATTAGCTTACGAATTCGTCGCTAGCCCTTATAATGATCGTTCTGCTGGCTGTTCGTTTTTTCACACTGCTCATTTCCGAATTCTTTTTGGAGGAACTTGATGGCGGCTTCATATAATGGCGTCCCAGTCCCATCGAAGGGCGCTGGAATTACTTACAGCGGTGGGAAATATAAGATTCCTGACAATCCCATCATTCCTTTCATTGAGGGCGACGGCACGGG
>PNAR01000373.1 GCA_003169715.1 Acidobacteriaceae bacterium
CATCAGCGCAATGCATGGTATGGTGGCCGAAGGTATTTCCACAACTCAGGCAGCCGTCGAGCTCGCCGAAGCGCATGGGGTTGAAATGCCGATTGCATACCAGATGCATGCAATCCTTCACCAAGGAAAGTCGCCCACCGCAGCCATCCACGAGCTAATGACCCGGGCGGCCAAAAGCGAAATCAGATCATCGAGAGAAGGCGTCTAGCAGATATTGGCAGCGGTACTTTCGTAATCGTGCGGTGGTCTCATCTTCATTCCTCCCTGTGGGTTTCCAAGTAAGATTTGAAAGACCCTTTTTGACATGCCGCAAGTCACCGCGCGGCACAACGGATCATTTTGCGCTTAAAGTATCTTCCAACTCGGATTCCTATTCTCTACCTGATCCTGGGCGTGCTCACACTCATCAGCGTGGTGCCGGTGTATTTTTACTCGGTTCAGATGGAAGATATTAATCGCGAGCGCTTGATCACGAACGAAAGACTGCTTCAAAACACCGTAACTCGCTCACTTGCGGACGATATCTCGCAGCACCAGGAATCGCTGCGAATGATGCTGGCGAATCTGTCTTCTGCGCTTCAGGTGGCGAGTGGAGGAGATATAACAGCCGAGCATGTCGAAGCGCCCGAACTTCGCGCGTTGTTGGAAAACTTCGTGTCTTCGTCCAACGACCTCGCCTACGCCACTCTTTTAAATTCTGACGCCAAGGGCATATCGGCCGGGCGAATCGCTCCTGACGCTTTTCTGCAAAAAGAGCTTGAACGAGCATTCATCGCATCCAGAGACGGGCGCGCTTATAACGGCGAGGCTTTGGTAGTGGGAACCGGGAAGTCCGCCCGCACCGTCATGCTGGTCAGCACTCCCGTAACGTATGGCGGACGTTTTCTCGGAATGATTGCGTCGGTTGTGGATTTGCAGTTTCTGATTCGGAGATTGCAGGAGGTGAATCGCGGCGGACTCACTCCTTACGTTGTTGACAGTCAGGGGCGCCTCGTTGCCGGAGCGACTTCCAATTACGCTACCGGGCAGGACATGAGCAACTTCGAGATCGTGCGTAATTTCGTGGACGAGGGCAGCAAGGCCCAAATGGTCGCCGCCACTCGGGAATTTTCCATTGGCGACAAGAACAATGCCAAGATGTTGGGGACTTATAGTCCTGTCTCGAATCTGGACTGGGCGGTAGTGGTGCAGAAACCCCGAGACGAAGCCTACCGCGGCGTTTACGAGATGCAGCGCACAGGCCGGATACTCGCAATGATGGCAGTTGCATTGAGCATAGGAATAGGTACGATCGCGGCGCGCCGAATCACAAACCCACTGGAAATTTTGACCGAATCCAGCCGTGCAATCGCGCGCGGCGATTTTAGCCAGCGCGTTCAACTCAAAAGCCGGACGGAAATTGGCGAATTGGCGGCGACGTTTAATACCATGTCTGAGGAACTCGAGCGCTTTGTGCTCGACCTGAAACGTGCAGCCAACGAAAATCTTGAGCTTTTCATGGGATCAATCCAAATGCTTGCCGGCGCCGTAGACGAAAAGGACCCATATACGCGTGGACATTCTGACCGTGTGACTCGTTATTCCGTGCTGATTGCGAAGGAAATGGGACAGAACGAGGACTTCATCGAGATCGTGCGAGTCGCGGCGCAGTTGCATGACGTCGGTAAGATTGGAATCGAAGACCGCATCCTGAAGAAACCCGGCGCGCTGACTCCGGAAGAATTCGACATCATGAAGACTCACACCACCAAGGGCGCCAATATTTTGCGGCCGGTCGCTCAATTGAAAGACATGATTCCCGGTATCGAACTGCATCATGAATCTCTCGACGGCCGGGGTTATCCCCGAGCGTTGAAAGGCGACGAAATCCCCTTGCTGCCTCGCATCATTGCCGTCGCCGATACGTTTGACGCGCTCACAACAAATCGTCCTTACCAGCAGGCTCACGAACCCCATGAAGCGCTGAGAATCATTCATTCGCTATCGGGCAAACGATTAGATCCGGCGGCGGTCATCGCATTAGACGCAATTTACACTCGAGGCGAAATTCGGGTCCAGCGAAAAGCGCCAGTTGCAAACGTTGCGGCAGCAGCGGCCTCCGCAAGCGCAGCACCAACTGATGGTCTTTCATTGACCCAACCTATACGCACGTAGGAAAGCCTTTTCGTCTGCTCGGCTCCTGTCGCAAATCTTTTCTTACTCACTGGGTTTATGATGGTGCGCCATCTCTATGTCTGCCATTCCCACATCGAGTAGCGAAAAAGTTCCGCCCGCATTGGTTGGCGTCCTGGCCTTACTCGGCCTTTCCGTTTTCATCAATTATATTGACCGCGCCAACCTTTCCGTCGCGGCACCGCTGCTGAAAGGCGAACTCGGCCTCTCGCCCGCGCAACTGGGAATTCTGCTTTCGGCTTTCTTCTGGACATACGCCTGCATGCAAATTCCTGTGGGATGGCTGGTGGATCGCTTCGATGTCAAATGGGTTTATGCCATCGGCTTTTTCGTGTGGTCTGCGGCTACGGCTTTCACCGGCATGGCGCACAGCTTCGCCATGTTGCTCGTCATACGCGTTATCCTCGGAATCGGTGAGTCAGTCGCCTATCCCTCGTACGCGAAGATATTTGCCAGTCATTTTGTGGAGCGCCAGCGCGGCGTCGCCAATTCCGTTATCGGGGCGGGTCAGTCTCTGGGACCTGCGCTTGGAATTTTCTTGGGTGCAACCTTGATAGCTCATTTTGGATGGAGACCGTTTTTCGTTGTCCTGGGCCTCGCCGGCATCTTGTGGCTGCCTCCATGGCTTCAATGGATGCCTCGCACACCCACCCTCGGGTCGCTTCACATGACGCATGGGCCTGATCTTTCCGAAATTGTCAGACACCGATCATCGTGGGGGACGTGGATCGGCCATTTCTGCATGAATTACCCTCTGTACTTTCTCCTTACCTGGCTACCGTTCTACCTCGTGACTGAGCAACATTTTTCCACACAAACCATGGCGAGGGTCGGCGGAGCGACCTTTGCGATGTCAGTCCTGTCATGCCTCGTCTGCGGTCGCCTGTCAGATCGCTTGATTTCGACCGGTTCCACGCCTACGCGGGTTCGCAACACTTTCGTCGTTTTAGGTCTAACTTGCACCGGGCTCTTCCTGTCCGGCTGCGCCGTGGCCCCCAAGAGCGGGTTAGTGACGCTCCTGCTGCTGGCTGGCGCAGCCATGGGGATGACAAGCTCGAACTTATTTGCGGTATCGCAAACGCTCGCCGGCCCGCTGGCTGCGGGCCGATGGATGGGTGTCGAGAACTTCGTGGCGAATCTGGCGGGCGTAGTCGCGCCGACACTGACGGGATTGCTACTTGGTTGGACTGGGCATTTCTATTGGCCTTTCTTGATTACTGCGGTGGTGACTGCGCTGGGAGCGCTCCAATGGGTCTTTGTAGTAGGACCAGTTGAGCCAGTGGCCTGGAAGACACAACTCAAGGTCATGATTCCTGAAGTTCCATCGGCGATCCAGGAAGCGGCAAACTAAATTCAGGGACCAGGTCTTAAAGGCGATCTCGTATCTTCACACGCCCATCTTCTGCCCATCCCTCAGCCTCACCGCTATAATTACAGCTTCAATCGAAAGCATTGCGCCTGACCCTATGATTCAAACTCTTTTTGGAAGTACCGAGCCAAAGCCGGGCCTTTTCGACCGCATGAAAGAAGCGGTCACTCGCACGCGAGAGAATTTGAGCGAGCGCATTGAGGAGGCAGTTTCATTCAACAAAGAGATTGATCGCAGCACATTGGATGATTTGGAAGGGATTCTACTTGGAGCGGACCTGGGAAATGGGACAACCCAGGCGGTTCTGGGCAAACTGCGCGAAAAAGTAGATCGCAAACAGATCAAAAACGTGGATGAACTGAAACGCCTGATGAAGGAAGAATTACTTTCCATTATTAACGCCGCGAACACTCAGCCGGTCAAGGCGGTTGACGGCACTCCGGAAGTAATATTGGTTGTCGGGGTCAATGGGACTGGCAAAACCACAACCATTGGAAAGCTGGCGCAGGTACTGCGGACGGATGGCAAGAGTGTTCTATTATGCGCGGCAGATACATTTCGCGCGGCAGCGATAGAGCAGCTCGAGGTCTGGGGTGACCGCACGGGGACGGAAGTGATCCGCACCAAGGCCGGAGGAGATCCGGCAGCGGTACTCTTTGATGCGCTGCAAGCGGCGTCCGCTCGACACACTGACTACGTCATTGTGGACACCGCGGGCCGCTTGCATACAAAGACCAACTTGATGGCCGAGCTGGAAAAAATGCGTCGCACCGCCCAACGCATTATCCCAGGCGCTCCTCACGAAATACTCCTGGTGATGGACGCGACTACCGGGCAAAATGGTTTGCAGCAGGCGCGATTATTTACAGAGTCGGCGGGTGTAACAGGCATCGTACTCACGAAGCTCGATGGCACTGCGAAAGGTGGCGTCGTGGTGGCGATCTGCCGTGAACTTGGCCTTCCGGTTCGTTACGTGGGAGTGGGAGAAAAAGTGGGCGACCTGCTCCGATTTGACCCCAACGATTTTGTGGAGTCGCTATTCAACTGATTCGGCGGACGGGCGCCTGTTCCATTCTCCTAAAATCAAATGTCCGATCGAAATAATGAAACATACTTTGTCGCTCATGCGCTAGCGCTCGCGCGCAAAGGAATAGCCCTCACTTCGCCCAATCCGTGTGTCGGCGCTGTCATTGTGAACAGTGATGGAGAGATCGTCGGCGAGGGCTTCCACACTTACGATGGAGTGCGCCACGCTGAAGTCATTGCGATTACGCAAGCGGGAGAGAAATCTCGCGGTGCGTCTTTATATATCAACCTTGAGCCTTGCTCCCATCAGGGCAGAACAGGTCCGTGTGCCGAAGCCATTGTCGCCGCGGGAATCAGTCGGGTCGTAGCCTCGATGCAGGATCCGAATCCATTGGTAAGTGGAAAGGGCTTTGACTTTCTTCGTGCCGCGGGTGTCAAGGTTGAAACAGGCAGTCTCGAAGCTGAGGCGCGCCTTCTGAATGAATCTTTCGCTAAATATACCCGGCATCGCATTCCTTTGGTCACGCTGAAGGCGGCCATGACTCTCGATGGCAAGATCGCGCCTCCTCCGCGATCGCCGAACAAAATCAATAACCCCGGCGGCGCTCACACTTCTCACGACTGGATTACAGGCGAAGCGGCTCGCGCCCACAGCCAGCA
>PNAR01000064.1 GCA_003169715.1 Acidobacteriaceae bacterium
ATCGAGAAGCTGCGCTACATGCATCAGAATCCAGTAAAGCGCGGAGTGGTAGAGGAACCGGAGCAGTGGCCGTGGAGAAGCTATCGAAGTTATGCTTTCGGGGATCAGGGCGCGGTGCGGATCAATCTGTGGGAGAGGTAAAGATCAAAATCCGGGGCATCAGGCGCATGAGTCCCCACTTTTACATAAAGGAGGGTGTTACGAAACTCGAGTGTCGCGGGAGAACGTGGGAGAGAGCAGCGGTTCAGTCGCGAAGCGACGGCATTCAATAGCCCGTCACGTAAGGGGCGGGAATGCAAAGTGGGAAAATAGAGTCCGCCTTAGCGGACGACACTCAGTTTCGTAACAACCTCAAAAGCGTAAAGGTGGACCAGCCGTCAGCCACCGCTAGCCTTACGCAAAGAGATCACGTTCCGAAGAAGCCAGAAATGGGTCATCCTCCGAAGCCAGCCACCAGTGAGGCTTTTCATGGCTAACCCATTTGCACGAGACCGCGCGCCTAGCCTCTCTGCATGAGTTAATTCTTTCCGCTTCCGTACTAAACTCCTCTTCCGAAGGACAGGGTCCACGAAAGCGAACGTCCCATCGTCGGGGAGCGAATCCTTATCGCGACGGGCAATTTCTTCGCTGTGAATATTTGCGCGTGATTTTAGCAGGGATTGGTGTGCCAGAAATTAAACGAGTGAAAGGCGATTGTGATTTACTTCCCCCAAAGATTTACTGCTGTCATCATCATGGTACTGTCTTTGTCTTTGTTTGCAATTGCCACTGCGGCTCCAATTATTAGCAGTCTTTCGCCGTCGGCGGGCATCCCAGGAACAACCGTTACGATCAGGGGAGTCAATTTTGGCGCCACTCGATCACTCAGCACGCTGACCTTCAACGGAGTAACTGCGACGCCCGCCAGTTGGGGTGCAGGCTCAATCGTGGTTGCCGTGCCGGCAGGTGCGACAAGCGGGCCGGTGGTGGTCGAGGTCAATGGGGTCTCCAGCAGCGGGGCACAATTCGCCGTCTCGCAGGGCGGCCTTCAGATAACGAGCTTATCGCCGACATCTGGAACGGTTGGCACCGTGCTGACAATCACTGGAACCGGCTTTGGCGCAACCCAGGGGTTGAACAGCGTTAAATTCGGCAGCGTGAGTGCCTTTCCTACTAGTTGGAGCAACACCTTGATTAGCGTTGCTGTCCCCGTGCGAGCGACGACCGGACTGGTGACCGTCGCGGTCGGAGGCGTCTCGACCTCGGCTGGGTCATTTTCGATGGTTTCAGGCCCGACGATCAGTAGTTTGTCACCGGCGTCTGCGGCGGTTGGCAGCTCAATCACGGTGGCTGGAAGCAGCTTTGGATCCACTCAAAAATCAAGCACAGTCACGTTCAACGGCATTGCCTCGACGCCTGTGAGTTGGAGCGCAGGCTCAATCGTGGTTGCCGTGCCGGCAGGTGCGACAAGCGGGCCGGTAGTGGCGAACGTTAATGGGATTCCCAGCAATGGCGCACAGTTCACTGTCCCACAACATTTTCAGACAACCAGCCTTTCTCAGACCTCCGGCGCTGTTGGCACGTTAATCACAATCACAGGTAGCAGCTTTGGCTCAACTCAGGGTGCTAGCAGCGTAAAGTTTAACGGCACGCTCGCAACGCCGATTAGTTGGAGCGACTCGTCCATTACGGTCACTGTGCCAGCCGGAGCCACGAGCGGACTGCTTCTGGTCACGGTTTGGGGCAGACCGACTGGGGCGTTCTTTACGGTTGTGCCGGTCCCCGTGCTTAGCGGGTTGTCGCCGTCGTTAGGGAAGGCTGGAAGCTCGATCACGATTTCGGGAGGTAATTTCGGGTCAACTCAAGGGTCCAGCACAATAAACTTCAACGGGGCAACCGCGACTCCCACGAGTTGGAGTTCTTCCTCGATTGTGGTTCCAGTGCCGTATGGCGCGATCACCGGGCCGGTCACGGTGACGGCCGCAGGAGTTCAGAGCGCGAGTGCAATATTCGTTGTGGTCTCCGCGGGAGGTCCGTACTCCTACGCGGTAGTAGCTGGAGACTTCGACAACAATATCAATCCCGACTTGGCGATCGTAAATCGTTGCTTGGACGCCAGCAATTGCTCCACCGGTTCTGTCGGAATGATGTTGGGAAACGGAAATGGAACCTTCCAACCGGTTGTGACTTATCCTACCGGCGGAATCGAAAGTCTCATCGCCACAGTGGGAGATTTCAACCGCGACGGAAGTCAAGACCTGGCGGTGTTGAACAATTGCGCTACCAGCACCTGCGCCAATGGCTCCGTGAGTGTGCTGCTGGGCCGCGGAGATGGGACTTTTCAGTCGCCGCTGAATTCTAGCGCGGGCGGCTACCAATCAATTGGCATTGCCACCGGGGACTTCAACGGAGACCACGTTCCTGACCTCGCGATAGCGAACAACTGTGCCGACAGCAGTTGTGCTTCGGGCGGAACGGTTACGGTACTAATGGGGAAAGGCGATGGAACGTTTAAGGCACCGGTTAGCTACGCGTCGGGGGGGCAAGGCGCTTTTTCAGTGGTAGTGGGAGATTTCAATCGGGACGGCATTCTGGATCTCGCGGTGGTGAATGATTGCGCCAGCGCCAGTTGCGCGAGCGGAAGCGTCGGTATTTTGTTGGGCAATGGCGATGGAACTTTCAAGCCCGCGGTCACCTATCCGTCCGGGGGGCAGGGGGCTTATTCGTTGGTGAGCGCAGACTTCAAAAACGACGGATTTTTCGATCTGGCTGTGGTCAACAATTGCGCCAACAGCACATGCTCAAGCGGAGGCGCGGTAGGCGTTCTGCTAGGCAATGGCGACGGAACATTTCAGCCTCCGATTGTCAGCCCCTCGGGAGGTCTCTATGCT
>PNAR01000084.1 GCA_003169715.1 Acidobacteriaceae bacterium
CTACGGCCTCCAGGACTCGCGGAGCGAAGAGCAAAACCATTAGACAAAATCAAACCCAAATACCACGTGCCCGCCGCTCACCCTTGGAGGAAACCATGGACCCGGACATTTCTATATGGCAGAAAACCGGACATTTCTACTTTGCGTTGACAGGGCTCAACTTCGGCGTTTCGCCCGATAATGCAAACTCGAACAGCTTGCGCAGCGCGATAGGTCTCCGATTGTGCACAGTTTTCTTCAGCCTACTCCTTGCAGTCCGACCTAACCTCCTCATTTACATCGTGCCTAGAGTGAACCTCGTGTGGACCTGAATATGCACTGCGTTGGATAGAGTCCTTCACAACCTAGGCACTTTGCTTGGTTGATTGACCATCTCCGCACAAGGATGCTGTTAGGAGTCGCATCCCGCGCCTTCCAGCTGTTGCTATTTGGAGCTATCATCTGCCAGCCAAGCAGTATTGACGCTCAACAAACATTCCTCTGGCAGGGACAGGTGACGACGGATCGACTAAAGATATTTTCGCAAGTCTCGTCTCCTAATGAGCTGGTTATGAATTTGAAGAAGGGCAATGTTGTGAATGTTGTCCTTGAGATTTCAGTGCTCGGAGACAAATGGTGTCGAGTTGAACTTCCGGATCAACCGGATCCCGCTGGGTATGCACTGTGTAGCGGTTTGACAAAGCTCCGTTCAGCCGCAACGCAAAACACTCACGCTGACACGGTCACCCTTACTAGGAGAGAAAAGGTCACGATTGCCACGACCCCCATTGAAACCTCCCCAGAAAGGAACCAGCCGAAGTCCGCAGTGCTTACCAACAAAGACATCCTCGATATGAGCCATGCCGGGTTTCCAGCCGACATTCTCGCTGCAAAAATTAAGGCCACGACGTGTGCTTTCGATACGACGCCAGGAGACCTGCAACAATTAAAGGCGGCTGGCATACCGGACTCAGTGATTCTGGCAATGATAGAAGCTCCTGCCGGCGCCGCCTCACTGAGTTTAGCAGGAGCGATCCCGGGATCTTCCCGAAGCGCTTCTGCCGCAGAAAAAGGGTCAATGGTCGGCGATGTGCTGCTGGACGAAATCGGCGTTTATTATCGACAAAATGGAATCATGAAGCCTATCGAACCCGAAATCGTGAATTGGCAAACCGGTGGAGTTTTGAAGCGGCAACTCACGTTGGGTATAGACAAAGGACACGTCAACGGTACCGTCGCCAAACCACACAGTGGACTAGGAATTTCTCGCAATGCATCTGAATCATTTGGCGTGATTGACTTTTATGTCCGCTGTCCTGACGGTAATTCAGCGTCGGAATACCAATTGTTACATCTTTGGGAAAAGGGCGATCGCGAGTTTCGGGCTGTAACTGGAGGCGTATTGCACGAATCGGGTGGCGCAAAAAAAAACCTCGTCGCCTTCACGTTTGAGAAAATAGGTCCGCGAACTTATCGAATTCAAATACCCAACTTGGCGGCGGGTGAGTATGGACTACTTGCCCCGGGAGCCATTGCTAGCGCAAATGTGGCGTCGCAAGGGAAGCTCTACAGCTTTAAGATTCTTGAATGATATCGGTCCCAAAGACGCCGTCGAGTTCTATGCGGGTTTTTATCTTTAGGATGCGCAGATTGGAGAGTATAGAGAAGAAGTGGGCGAGTGGGATCGTTGGGTTCAGGCGCAAGTCACGGATTGGCAGCCGACCCGACAACCTATAGCACCATGGCGGCATTGTTCTTCATCATCGCCGCCGTGGCGTCCTGGCTGCCAGCATGGCGGGCGGCCAGTCTCGACCCTACCGCGGCTCTTTGCGAGGAGTGACAGTCTTAGGTGCGTGGGACGCCGGCACACCGCAAACTCAAAGCTAGTGACGCGACGTTAAATCACCAAAACTAGCCATACCATTCCTCTTCCTTCTTTCAACATCTAAGACAAACATGCGCAACCTCTACAGGAAGTCGTTTTTGACCATGGCGGTAGGCAAAGCACCCACATTGGAGGACGGGTTTGGCAGCGTTAATTCTTCCCTTCACTCGAAAGCCGATCCAGCGACGACGGTAGCACGTCTTCGCTGAGGTGGCGCTTAAATTGTTCAACGGTGCCGAAATGTTTCTGGCATGCCGAACACCCGGTCTGAACAATCTGGAGTTTGTCGCTCATGAACGTGGTGCTGCCATGCCTTGCTGTGTAATGCTCAATTCGCGCCGTTATCTATCGGATCGTTCGCATTGCTCATCGGATGCGCTTCAAGATATACGTTGGGGAGTAACTAGCGGCGGAAGCAAAGCTTATTTGATAGTGGAACAGCGAAGCGAGCTGGAGGTAAGAAGGTTTTCGGGTGCGGCCCGCATTTCCTCCGACCCGATCTTTGTCACACCGTCATTCAAGACTAACCGAGGAGTTAAGCACTAAGATTGTGTTACTTTTTGCCCATGATTGGTCAAACCATCTCGCACTACCGCATCACTGAGAAGCTCGGTCGTGGAGGCATGGGCGTGGTGTACAAGGCCCAAGATCTCAAACTCAGTCGCTTTGTCGCCCTTAAGTTTCTTCCGGATGATGTAGCCCGGGACGCTGAAGTCCTCGCCCGCTTTCAACGTGAAGCGAACGCCGCTTCGGCGCTGAACCACGCGAACATTTGCACCATCCATGAAATTGACGAGGTAGGCGGGCAAGCATTCATCGTCATGGAGTATCTCGACGGTGTGACGCTAAAGCACCGCATTGCAGGAAAGTCGCTCGCGTTTGAGCAAGTGATTGAGTGGGGGGTTGAAATTGCGGAGGCCCTTGAAGCCGCCCACGCCGAAGGCATCGTCCACCGCGATACAAAGCCGGCGAACATTTTTATTACTAAGCGGGGTCACGCCAAGATTCTCGATTTCGGTCTGGCAAAGATAGCTCCTTCTGGCCTGGGAATCAGCGGGTACACTATTGGTGCGGGAGAGGTTATATCCATCCCCGGCTCGACGATGGGCACACTGGCTTACATGTCGCCGGAACAG
>PNAR01000359.1 GCA_003169715.1 Acidobacteriaceae bacterium
CATCACCTGTTCTTTGCGGACCTGATGATTAAGCAGGGCGCGGAGAATGCTCCCGATGCGGGTATTCTCCCCGACGTGGGCACGGTTATTTTCGACGAGGCGCATGAATTGGAAGATGTTGCGGGCGCCTATTTCGGAGTGAGCGTTAGCAATGCCCGGATGGACGAATTAGCTCACGACGTGGAGCAATCGCTCCAGCGCAATCGCATGTTGTCAGCGGCGCTGTCGGGCGCGATCGGAAGTCTTCGCGATTCCTCAGGATTGTTTTTTTCTCTCCTGCCTGTCGGCAAAGGGCGCTTTGCTTTCGAGAACCGCCGGGATTTTCTCGAAGAAAATGGTGAAGAGTATCTCGCGTTGCGGAACTCGCTGCGGTGGCTTGATTCAGAACTACAGGGTCTACCCGAAAAGCCGGAGGAAGTTTTTGCTTTTTCGCGACGCGCCGCGGAACTCGATCACTCTCTGAATTTCGTGATGGAAGAACAAAGCCTTAACACTGTGTTCTGGATCGAGCGCCGGGCTACACGTGGCACGGGTGGACGCGAAAGGCACAACGTCTTTCTCCAAGCCACGCCCATTGACGTTGCGCCCATTCTAAAGATGACACTGTTCGACAAATTAGAATGCGCGGTTCTGACATCCGCCACTCTGGCCGTGGGAGGTGGCTTCGACTACATGCGGCGGAGGTTGGGGCTTGAACATCCGCGAGAGTTGCTGCTGCCATCCCATTTCGATTACGAAAATCAGGCGCTCCTCTATGTCCCTCCCGACTTGCCCGATCCGCGAACCCCGGAATTTGTGGCAGAGGCGGCGGAGCGAATTCGCGAACTGCTGGAAATCACTCGAGGTCGCGCCTTTGTGCTGTTCACCAGCTATGCCCAGATGAAAGAAGTTCACGCGAGGCTATTGGGACAGATGGACTTTACAATGCTTCTTCAGGGAGATGCCCCGAGAAACGCCCTACTCGAAGAATTTAGGCTGACGCCGAACGCTGTATTATTCGCGACGTCTTCATTCTGGCAGGGAGTGGATGTGCAAGGGGAGCAGCTTAGTTGTGTGATTATTGATCGCCTTCCATTTGCGGTGCCGACAGATCCGATCGTTGCCGCGCGCGTCAAGGCAATTGATGCCGACGGGGGAAATGCTTTCTTTCAATATCAGGTTCCGGCGGCTGTAATCAGTCTCAAACAGGGGTTCGGAAGACTGATTCGATCCCTTCATGATCGCGGGTTGCTGGCGTTGCTGGATAACCGCATTTTAAAAAAGTCCTACGGGAGAGTATTTCTCGAAAGCTTGCCGAACTATCGCAGAACAACTGCGATGGCGGACGTCAGAGATTTTTTCGGCGTCCATTAGCGCCCGGCGGCGATCCCATCTCCGCGATACAATAGTCTCGCGGGGGTTTTCTGCGAATCCCTAACCATTAAGGAACTATGTACGAAGTCACGGTCGAAGACTCGTTCGCTGCGGGCCACTACCTTCGCGACTATAAAGGTAAGTGCGAGAATCCGCATGGGCATAATTACAAGCTGCGCGTTACTCTCGCAGGGAATGAATTGGACAAGGCCGGACTACTTCTTGACTTCAAAGATTTGCGTGAAGTTATGAAGCACGTAACCGATCGTCTCGACCACCGGATGATTAACGATTTGGAGCCGTTCACGTCGCTGAATCCATCGGCGGAAAATCTTTCGAAATATTTTTTTGATCAGACAAACGCAAAGCTCAGTGTAGTGACCAGCGGCCGGGTTTGGGTGAAGAACGTTACCGTGTTCGAGACCGACACGACAACAGCCACGTATTCGGAGTAGGCGTAGTGTTGGCGTTTGTCGAGCCTCCTTTGGCGAAATCGGACGGCCACCCCCATGTACATTACAGAAATCTACAAATCGATTCAGGGCGAATCCACGTATGCCGGCTTACCGTGCGTTTTCGTGCGGTTGACGGGCTGCAACCTCAGGTGCGACTGGTGTGATAGTGAGTACACATTTGCGGGCGGTCACCGGATGTCCTTGCAGGAAGTGATCCATCGAGTTGAACAGTTGAGTCCATTGGGAGGTCTGGTCGAAGTGACGGGAGGTGAGCCGATGCTTCAGGAGCGCGAGGCCGTCCCACTGATGGAGAGCCTGTTGAATAGCGGTTATACAGTGCTGCTTGAAACCAGTGGCGAGCGGCCTCTTGAACTCGTGCCGAAAGCGGTGGTCAAAATTGTGGATGTGAAGTGTCCGGATTCAGGCGCCGCAGACAGCTTCCGTCTTCAAAATTTAGATACCCTCGATTCGAAAGATGAGGTCAAGTTTGTTCTTAACAGCCGGGCAGACTACGATTTTGCGCGGTCTTTTGTCACGCAGCATGTTTTGGACCAGCGCGTGAACGCGGTGCTCTTCTCCCCAGCCTTCGCAAAGAATGCCTCAAACTCCCGGGATACTTCCCATTGCTGTGTAGATCCCCGTGAATTGGCGGAATGGATGCTGGCGGATAACGTTCCCGCGCGCCTGGGATTGCAGCTGCACAAATTCATCTGGGATCCGGCACTCAAGGGAGTTTGATACACGAGTGTTGCCGCGTCCACTGCACATATTGCGTTTTCTTATGTTGCCTCACGACGAAGCGCTATGACATCCGACCCACTAAAGAAATCGCGTGCCGTAGTGCTTCTTAGCGGTGGGATGGATTCAGCAGTGTGCGCTACGCTGGCGGCCCGGGATCACGATGCCGCGGCCGTGCACGTCAGCTACGGCCAGCGTACTGAACAGCGCGAACGGCGGGCGTTCGATGGGATTTGCGACCGCTTGAAAATTCGCGATCGTCTAGTGGTGCGGAATGATGCGTTGCGAGTTATAGGTGGTTCAGCTCTAACCGATATCACCATCGAAGTTCCTACAGCAGCCTCTCACTTCTCTTCCTTCCCTTCATCCTTTCCTTTGTCCGATATTCCGGTGACGTATGTGCCGTTCCGCAACGCGCACTTTCTGTCTGTCGCGGTAAGCTGGGCGGAAGTGCTCGGGGCACAAAAGGTTTATATTGGGGCGGTGGAACAGGACAGTTCGGGTTATCCGGATTGCAGACCCGCCTATTACGATGCTTTCAATGAGGTCGTAAAGACTGGAACCAAAGACGGCAAAATTGAAATCGTGACCCCTTTAATAAAAATGCGCAAGGCCGAGATTGTCAGGCTTGGTCTTGAACTGGCTGCGCCCTTCGATTTAACGTGGTCTTGTTACACTCGCGAAGATCGTGCCTGTGGAGAGTGTGACAGTTGCATTCTAAGGATGCGGGCTTTCCGTGAAGCTGGGGCCCTGGACCCGATTCCTTACCACATCAACGTGGCGGAAGGTACAGCTTAACGGAGAAATATGGAATCCTGGAATAACGAAGAATGACGAAACAAATAACGAACAGATCTCTGAATCGGGAGGGCAAGATGAAGCGATATTTTATGGTCCTGTTGCTGGCAGTAGTAAGCGCGGGTGTTGTGCAGGCTCCGGTATTCGCGCAGGATTTTGCTTCCGTGAAAGGCGTCTGTAAAGACCGGGACGGAAAACCACTTGCCGGTGCGGTAGTCGAGTGGCTGAACCTGGATAATGGCCGGAAATATGAGCTCAAGACCAACAAGGATGGCAAGTATTTTTCACTGGGTCTTGATCCGGGCAATTACAAAATCACGCTTTTCAAAGATGGCAAAGAACTATTCCACGAAGATAAGCACAATATAACGCGCGACGAAGCCACGGGCAACGTGGACTTTAATTTGCAGCAGGAGCAGCAGAACGCCGACAAAGGTATCGGACTTACTCCAGAGCAGGCAAAACAGCGCCAGGAGGCCCTGGCTGAACAACAGAAAGAAGTCACGAACGTCAAGACACTGAACGAAAAATTGTTAGCGGCCGATCAGTCAATAAAGGCTGCGGACTACGATAGTGCGATCGCTACTTTGACCGACGCCACTCAAATGGACGCGACCAAGGACGTCATATGGGCGGCTCTCGGCGGAGCGTACGCGGGGTCAGCTCTGAAGCAAACTGATCCGGCTGAGAAATCGAAGAGGCTCGAACAGGGAATTCAGGATTACGGAAAAGCAATTGAGCTTAAGAAAAAGGCAATGGAGAGTGGCGCCAAGCCTGCTGCGAACGCTCAACTCGCGGGTATGTATAACAATATGGCCCAGGCGGAAGCGAACGCCGGGAAAGTGGATCAAGCCATCGCGGATTACACCCAAGCGGCTCAATTGAACCCCGCTGGCGCAGGGTCCTATTACTTCAACCTGGGCGCAACGCTCACCAATGCCAACCATACCAATGATGCGAAGCTGCGGCAGAGCGCGATTGATGCGTTCGATAAAGCCATCGCCGCAGATCCCAATCATGCCGATGCCTACTACTATAAAGGCACCAATTTGGTCGGAGGCGCCACCCTTCAAGGAGACAAAATGGTCGCTCCGGATGGCACCGCCGAAGCGTTCAATAAGTACCTTGAGCTCCAGCCTACCGGCCCGCATGCTGAAGATGCCAAAGCTATGTTGGCGAGCATGGGAGCCACTGTGCAGACCAGTTTTGGAAAAAAGAAGACTACTGGTAAGAAGTAGTTTCCAACCAGATTCACGACTTGGGACGGCTTTTTTGCCGTCCTTTTTATTTTCTCTGGGAATTTTCTCATATCTTCCGGACGTTTCCGTTAAGGCAGACGTAGCAAGCTACGTCTCTACGGTTGTTTCTTAGTTTGTTAGGCAGCGCTGTTCCAGCCAGAGTTGTTCACGCGACGTTTCGTCCCAGGAATATCCCGTTACCAAAGTCTGTGAGCCTCGGTTCGTAGAAGCATTTCTGTCGCTTCGCTACAGTAAGGACTGGTGCGTCTGCTCGTATTCCCCACTCCACGACGCAATCAACTTCGGTTTTCAGACTATGCCAGCACCGGGTAAAGCCGCCATTTCGGATAGAGCGACGGTACAAGAATTCAGCGCGATGTCTACCCCGGATATCATGAAACTGATGTTACAGGCGCAGGACCAAGTCAGCGACTTGATATTCTCGCCGGGACGCATGCCGCAGGTAGAAACCCACGGCAGATTGGCGGCGGTGCAATCTCTAAGCCTTCGCCCGCTCACCTCCGACGACACTCGCCGCCTCGCCTCCGATTTGATTGGCAGCAACAAACCTGCCATTACCATGCTGCGTGAGCAGGGCTCCTGCGATATTTCATATGGACTCCCAGGCGTGGCCCGGTTTCGCGTAAATATTTTTATTCAGCGCGGAAGTTGCGCCGTGATCATGCGCGTGATTCCAGGAACAATCCCAAGCCTGGTTTCGCTCGGCTTGCCGCCGCAATTGGGAAACATTTCCGGTCTTCGAGATGGAATCGTACTGGTCACTGGTCCGCGGGGATCCGGAAAGTCTTCGACTTTGGCTGCAATATTGGATCACATTAATCAAGAGCAGAACTGCCACATTCTCACGATTGAGGATCCGATTGAATTTCTGCACAATCATAAACGCGCCACGGTTCATCAGCGAGAGTTGCACAGCGATACACCAAGCCTCGCTCTGGGTATGCGGGCCGCACTCCGCCAATCGCCCAATGTGATCATGATTGGCGAAATGCACGATCGCGAGACCATCGAAATGGTTCTTCAGGCAGCCGAAACCGGTCACCTCGTGCTGACAAGCATGAATACCGTGGACGCAGCTACCACGGTGGACCGAGTTATGGCGTCATTCCCGGCCAACGACCAGGCGGCGGTTCGAGAGCGCTTTGCGAAAACATTCCGCTACATTATTTCGCAACGGCTGATCCCAAGTGCAAACTTCATTCGCCGAATAGTCGCGGTAGAAATTGTTGCGTCATCCCCTGCAACCCGCACATGTATATTGTCCGGCGAGAATCTCAGAGATAACCTGCTGCCAGCCATCAAGGCCGGTGCACGCGAAGGGATGCAGCATTTCGACGGTGAGATTGAGAAACTAGTTCGCGCGGAAGTCGTGGAACTTGAATCAGCACTGGCGAATGCAACAGATCCGCAAGGACTGAGGAAGCAATTTCCAGGACCAGCCTTTTTGAATTCGGATTCCAACATATAGTCCAGCGAAGATCATGATGGTTCCAGAGAATTAGGTGCTGCAACCTTAGTCCTATCGAAGTTGGAGGGTATCTTCTTTTTCTTTTTCGGAAGGCAGGTAGCTTACAGCGGCGGTGCGCTCCAGTTTATCCCATGCGAAGCGCTGGCCTTGAATGGCGCGCTTTAGTGTCTTGAACAATACCAGCGAGAACAATTGGCGATACGCGAAACGCTGTAGCCATATCTGGCTTAGCAGAGATGCATCTTCACGAGCTTCCGGTTCACGGCGCTCCAATCCGAACGCGATGGCTGAAGTAATGAAATCAATAAGTAGAAACACAGCGAAGAACATCACTAGCCGCTGAAAGCTCGCCGGATCGGTGGATTCCGGGTGGAACCACTTCTGGAAGAAATACTTCGCAGTGCCAAACAAGAACATGATGTCAATTAACGGCGAGACGAGCGGCAGCAGGATTTGAAATATTACGATATTGGGTAAAGCAACCCAGCCCAGTACGCCCTTCCGCGCAAAAACAGCGCGATGCTTCCAGACAGCCTGGAGAATGCCAAACGACCAACGGAATCGCTGCCTCATTAGCCCGTTGGCGCTGACGGGCGCTTCGGTATACGCCAGCGCCAGATCCTCATATTCGACACGGTAACCGCGTCGGAGCAACGCCATGGTCAAGTCGGCATCTTCGGCGACGGTATCAGTATGGTAGCCCCCAGCTTCACGTACGGCACTCGTTCGCCATGCGCCGATTGCTCCGGGCACGACGCTGACGGCGCCCAGAGTGTTCAGTGCGCGACGCTCGAAATTTTGGCTGGTGATGTACTCCAGCGCCTGCCACCGCGTCCACAGATTTATCCGATTGCCAACTTTTGCGTTCCCGGCGACCGCACCTACTTTTGAATTCAAAAAATGCGGGATCAGTCTTGAAATAGCATTTGGGGAAATCACCGTATCGGCGTCAATTCCCATGAATATTTCGTCTTCGACATACTGGAGGCCAAAGTTCAGGGCCTCGGCTTTGCCTGAATTTGGTTTTGTGAGGATAAGCACCTGTCCGGAAGCTTGCTCCGAGACAAATGCCCGGCGTGCGACTTCCAAAGTGTCGTCGGAGGAGCCGTCGTCAATCACAATCACCCGAAAATTGGGATAGTTCGAAGACAGCACACTGCGAATCGTTCGTTCGACAACCTTCCCTTCGTTGTAGGCAGGAATCAGGACCGCTACGGAAGGCTTGTAGGACTCCGCTTCTCCAGGAAGTCCATATTGCCGTTTGCGAAAACGATCGAAGATCGCGAATGCTCCGATAAACAGCAATCGTCCGGTCATTAGCACGTCGCCTAGGAAAAATGTCCAGGTGATCGCATGATCCACGAATCCGTAAAGCCAAAAGGCGATACGGATCGCCGTGGCTGCCCAGCGTTCATTGGGTGATATGGAAGGCATCACGTCGGCCCGTGTCTTGCCAATCAATTGATAGACGGGCACGATTTGCAGGCCTTTGGCACGTATTCCATCAATGATCTTTGGCAAGGCAAGGAGCGTTTGCAGCCGGTTGCCGCCGCCATCATGCATCAGGACAATATTTCCGCAGCGCAAGTCTGTGGGTGCGCAGGGAGGTAGGTGGTCAAGTACGTCGGATGTGATCTGAGCCGCGGAAGGTCCCTGCCAATCGTTCGTGTCAATCTTGTCGCCGACCGTGATGTATCCCATGTCCTGAGTGAACTCAAGCGGACGAACCTGGTCTTCCGTATCGGGCTCGGCATCAATGGAATAGGGAGGCCGAAACAGAATTGTCCTGATCCCCAGACGGCTCGCAAAAAGCTGCTCCGTTAGATTGACCTCAAGCTGCATGTACCGGCCCGAGAGGTTGCTGATGTCGGGATGAGTAAAAGTGTGGTTCCCGATCCCGTGTCCTTCACGCAGGATACGAGACGCCAGTCCGGAATTATTTTCAGCTTCAAGTCCGATCAGGAAGAAAGTTGCCGTTGCGTTCTTACGTTTCAGAACGTCGAGGATTTTGGGTGTCCATTGGGGATCAGGGCCATCGTCGAAAGTGAGCGCGATTTCGTTGGTGCTCGCGCCGTAGCGCGCGACCCGATAGGGCTCAGGGAGGGGATCGAAAGTCTCATCTATGATCTGGCCCGACGAATCCAATTTGATCGTGCGAGTGCCGTCGGTGGGACGAGCCTCAATTTTGAGGATTTCACCAGTCCCTTCCATATCTACGTCTTGTCCGGGTGGTACATCTTTTAATTTGTCCAACGCAGTGGGGTCTTCCGGGGAATCCCATACCCGCCAGAGTGTGCGGTCCTCCGAACCCAATCGCCAGAGGGCAAAAGTTTGGATACCGAGGCTCTGCGCAGCGCGCATCTGGTTGAGCGCGGTGGCTGCGTCAAGGAACCAGACATCGTGCTGCAAGTTGCGGTCATCGAGATAACTGATGTGGGGATTTAAGCTGTCGCCGTCAAAATCCACATCTTCTTCGGAATCCCGCGCCGTGAGCCATGCGTCCTGTACCGATACAACGAAGTCCTTTACTCCTGGCGGCAGTGGACCTTTTTTTGGTTTATGCACCCAGTCATATCCGTAATTCGCAATGGCGCAGATTATCTTGTTCAGGGGGATTTTGTTCGCCGCAGCCTGAAGGTTTCCGACGAACCAATCTTGGGATGCAACCGGACCCGGGTTGCCGGGGGATGGATAGTGCTCATCGTAATTCATGAGAACCACCCCATCCGAGACCGCGGCCACTGCGGGATAATTCCACTCATCATTTTTCGAGGGCGCGCTGACGTAGAGCTTCATTCCTTTCGAATGCAGGTCGGAGGACAGTTCGTTGAGAAGCGCGAGAAAACCTGGCTGCCCTTTTTTCGGAAAGGTTTCGAAATCCACCATCAGGCCCCGGTATTTATCGCTTGCCAGAAAAGTATCAACCTGTTGCCGGAAGTGGCCGCGAGCCTGCGGATCATTGAGGAATGCGCTTATATCCACCCAATCAACACCATTGAAGTTATTCACCAGGGGATAAACCTCTGTTCCTGTGTCTTCCGACTTCAGGAATGCCATAACTTTCGTGTCAACCGGATGGATGGCGGAGCCTTGGATAAGATCGAAGAACTTATTGGTTTGAGAATCCACCCCTTGCAAATGACCGTCGGGAGTGAGAACGTGCAGCCATTCGGGATAAAGAATATCTATTTGGCGTGCATACTCTCGCAGGGACGAATAGCTGGCGGCGTCCCACGAGACGTAAAACGCGGCGCGAACGCTCTGACCCGCGTTTAGCTCGATCTGCGAGGCACGGGTCCCTGATTTGAGGTGTCCTCTTTTAAAAGCCAACTTGCGCCGTTCTTTCGCCTTTTCTCGCTCGTTGTTCTTTAGTGCGCGGTACGGCTTTTTCTCGATTGGCAATAAGAGTTGCGGTAGTGGCTGTCCACGCAATGTGCTGTAAACGAAGAAAATCACCAGCAGGGTGAGGGCGACGCCCAGCACGTCAAAGACACTTCTCAGGCGCTTCCACCGCGCCTGCCGAGGATCGTAAAAGACTGATTGCGCCATTTAAACCAATCCCATCCTAAGCTGAGGGACGGGGAGGGTCAAACGATTGATTCCGCTGATTCTCGCGAACATTCGTGAAGGATAATCCAGCCAAACGGTTATATTCGCATCGTGCTCAAGATCGTCCGCCAATCTAAGCAGTTCTTCATTGGCTCGACGCTGGCTGCATTCATTCTGCGGCTGATTTTCATTTTCAGGTTTCCCAGTGTAACGACCGATTCGTTCATTTATGGGGATATCGCAAAGAATTGGTTGCAGCACGGGATTTATGGCCTCACCTATGCAGGGGGGATTGCGCCAACGTACATTCGTCTGCCTGGATATCCTGCGTTTCTTGCCGCTGTTTTTGCAATTTTCGGGATTGAACACTATCGGGCGGTACTCGTGGTGCAAATGTTCGTGGATTTGGGCACTTGTTTCATGGTAGCCGATATCGCACGACGAGTAATTAGTCCCCAAGCGTCAAAGGCCGCATTTCTATTGGCTGCCCTTTGCCCGTTCACGGCCAATTATGTTGCAACCGCGCTTACGGAAACGCTGGAGATTTTCTTTACCGCGCTTTCGTTGAATTTTGCACTGGCTGCGCTTGAATGTGACAGTGCGCGAAGAATCGGCCATTGGATAGGATGCGGGATCGCCACCGCTGCGGCAATTTTGTTGCGACCGGATGGCGGCATCCTGCTCGCTTCAATCGAGTTCTTTTTGGTGTGGACCGTCGTCCAAAGGCTGCGCAACAAGCTGCGAGTTGTGAGCCTGGTGGGAGCGGTCTTCGTTGTCGGAATAGTTTCCACAGGGCCGCTCATTCCGTGGACCTTTCGCAACTTGCATACTCTGAACCGCTTCCAGCCACTGGCACCGCGATACGCCAACGAGAAAGACGAATTCGTGCCCGCGGGATTCAATCGCTGGGTCAAGACATGGATCGTTGACTATGCATCCGTGGAGGAGATTTATTGGCCGGTTCCAGGCGAGCCGGTGGATGCCGCAAAGTTGCCGGATCGTGCTTTTGACTCTGCGCAACAACGGAGGGAAACGCTTCAACTGCTTCACCAATATAATTCCGCGTTCTATGTCAGCCCGGAACTCGACGCGAGGTTTGCCGCATTGGCAGCTCAACGAATACGGAAATCTCCGTTACGATATTATGCGTGGCTGCCGGCGTTGAGGATTGCTGACATGTGGTTGCGGCCGCGCACGGAGATGCTGCCCCCAGATAGCCGCTGGTGGGAGTTCAATGACGATCCGAGGTGGTCGGCCCTCGCCGTCGGATTAGGTTTGATTGGAATATTCTATGTCGCCACGGGCTGGGTGGGGTTCGTTAGAGGAAGAGCGTGCAGGTATGCAGGTATGCTGGCGACATTCGTGGTGGTGCGATCTCTTTTTCTAGGCACACTGGAAAATCCTGAGCCTAGATACACGCTGGAGTGTTTTCCCGTGGTGATAGTCTTTGCGGCGGCAGCGTTTCAGGCAAGGCGAACGGGTATCCATTCGCCGAGCGAGCTACCCTAGCGGGGAATCGGTCATTCTAAACCGGGTTCGAACATGTTCGGAAAGTAGTTCGACCGCACTGCGGTTGCTGACTGGATCGGACTGCGCCAGGTATTTCATAGCCTCAACCAGCAATCGCTGCCCATCCACATAGCGCGGATCGGGACTGCGCTCGCGGCGCTTACGCCCCATCTTGGGAGGAACCGGGATCGTGAATACCTTGGCCATTCGAAAAAGACTATCGGGGGTCGTGGTTTTTTCCGGCTCTAAACCTGAGTGCAGAGGGCCTGTTTTCCAGTATAACGCTCCGTCCTGATATTTTTCTGTGTAAATCTTCGTAGTCAATGAGTTTCAACTGTCGTCTTGCTGGTTATCTTCAGGCGAAAAACGCTTTCTGGGATCTTCTGATTCAAAACAATATCGGAATACTTGTTGAGACGATAATCGCCTTCCGGGGATATGAGTTTTTGCTGGATAGATATTCCTCGTGAGTCAATCCATAGCTCGATGTGACTAAACATGCTCCTAACCTTCTCCGATTTCGGATCGAGTTCCAGCCTGTCAGTATCGGCGCCGCCCACACTTTCACGACCGCCATAAGTTACGTCGAAAGACTTGAGCATGTCGCGGGAAGAACCGCCAAACCCCAAAACCAGAAAGCTTTCGACAGCCTCGTTGCTCTTGCCAGTGCCGTAAATATCGAGATGATCAGTACTGGGCTGAAGAAGTTGAACTTTGCCTTCACTAAATAACACAAATTTTTCCGCAGCCGACGGTCCGGCAGATTCTGTCTGGCCGGGCGGCCCAATGACATGAGCGGCCATCTCTATCTTGCCGCCGGCCTTCCGGAAATATACTTTTCCCTGTTGTTTGTCGGTTTCGTCCACCGCCTTCGTGTATTGATCCCACTCGAAGCTTGCCTCGGCAGAGCGAAATCCGCTTGCTGTTTGATCCATCCGGGCAAAGACAGCCTTTAATTCGTCAGACGGTGGGGCCGCAGGCTGCTGCGCAGGAAGAGGCCCCGCGAGCCACAACATGGAAACAGTTAGCATGCAAAACAGATTTCGAGCTTGCATTCCCGAACCTCGGTGAGTACCTGCAAATCTGACGCTATTGTTTGCGTACCCAGACTTTATACGTCCGTGCTTGTCCAGATTGCTCATGACCGGTCTCATATCTTGTAATGCTAACCTTGCCAGAAATTGGCTCAATGATCTGCAATAGTTCCGCTCTCACTTCTTCGTCATCCTTACCCCGTATGGTGGACCCGTCAATTTGAAAAATCAGCTCGCCCGCTTCGCCGGCAACTACAACCACTTCGGTACGATGCGAGTCGCGCTGCACTGGTTTGTCTTTAAAATTGATCCAAAAGGGAGAAAGGAATATAAAAAGCAAAATCAACGTCACCATGACGTCATATTGAATCGTGCCGCGTTCATAGGACCAAAGGATGTAGTCTCGAAGGGTGCGCCAGATTCCAGTCATAAACACGCGAGGCTCGGCGGAGGCTGCGCTTGTATTCGTGGCAGACGGCTCGCTCCTGTGGAAGTCTATTTGCTGTTCCTCGCTCTTGCAATCTGGATTCACTGGGCTGAGAGTGGATGCCGTTGAATGGATTGTCAGATATGCCTACGGGAAATCAAGTCGGTTCCCATTTCCTCGCGCAGAACATCCGGAACAGTAACATTGCCGTCTGCTCGTTGATAGTTCTCCAGGATTGCCAGCCAGGTGCGGCCCACGGCAAGCCCACTCCCGTTCAGGGTATGAACAAACTCAGTTTTCCCTTTCCCCTCGCGCCGAAAGCGGATATTAGCGCGGCGAGCCTGGAACGTCTCAAAATTCGAACATGAAGAAATCTCGCGAAACGCCTTTTGCCCGGGAAGCCATACCTCAATGTCATAGGTCTTGGCAGCGGAGAATCCCATGTCGCCCGTGCAGAGAGAAACCACCCGATAGTGTAGTCCCAGCTTTTGCAAAACTGCTTCCGCATTTTGAGTAAGTGTTTCCAATTGCTGGTAGGAATCATCGGGGCGTGCAAATTTAACCAATTCCACCTTTTGAAACTGATGTTGCCGGATAATACCGCGCACGTCTTTCCCGTATGAACCTGCTTCGCTCCGGAAGCAAGGGGTATATGCGGTGAGCGAAACCGGTAGCCGGGAAAACTCGAGAACCTCATCACGGTAAAGATTGGTGACCGGAACCTCGGCTGTTGGAATCAACCACAGGTCATTATCGCCATGAGGCACGCGGAATAAATCCGACGCGAATTTCGGCAATTGACCCGTTCCATACATGGAATCGGAGTTCACCAGGTACGGCGGAAGCACTTCGGTATAACCATGCTCCCTGGTGTGCAGATTCAGCATAAAGTTAGCCAGCACTCGCTCCAGTCGAGCCCCGAGGTCCCAATAAACCGCAAATCGTGATCCTGTAAGCTTCACTGCGCGTTCAAGGTCCAGCACTCCCAATTCTTCCCCGATTTCCCAGTGAGGTTTAGGGACGAAATCGAATTCAGGCGGGGATCCCCAACGACGAATTTCGACGTTATCTCCAGCGGACCGCCCAACTGGAACGCTCGAATGCGGCAGGTTTGGAATACCAACTAGAACCTTGCTAAGACGCTGGTCGTATTCTTCCGCCGCCTTTTGCAGTTGCTGAATCTCTTCCCGAAAACTCCTGGTTTCCGCGATGAGTTCAGTGGCATCTTGTCCACTGTTCTTTAGTACGGCGATTTCCTCGGATACGCGATTGCGGTGGGCCTTCAGCAGTTCAACCGAGGAAATAGCCTGACGCCTTTGGGTGTCCACCTGGCCGAAATCCTTCAACACATGCGAAGGATTCATCCCACGCTGACGAATTTTTTCTTCTACTAAAGACAGATTGTCACGAACAAAGTTCAAGTCAAGCATAGAGACTCACTACTCTACAGAAAAGGGGGTACCGATTGCACGAAGTAGAAAAGCCCTAGCGCGCGCTGGCGAGGAGTTACTCGGGCGTGAGCACTCCGTTAACGCGGCATGGGTCTTATCTTTTTGCCCCTGCTGTTCTGCGGCTGTAAACTATGACCCAATGACAGTACCCATATGCAGAAGGATCGTAACAAGCCCAAGTTTCCTCAGGATTGATTCCGCGAACTCCAAGTCGCTGTGCCGGGAGCAACGATGATGGGTACCCCGAAAACCGGTCATGGTCCTGATTTAAGAGTCGAGTTCGCCGGCATCCAGCTTAAGAATCCCGTGATTGCGGCCAGTGGGACTTTTGGCTATGGAGTTGAATTTGAAGATATATTGCGCCTCGACCGGCTGGGTGCGTTCGTAGTAAAGGGATTATCGCAGGAGCCGATGGCCGGCAATCCTCCCCCCCGCCTGTATGAGACTGCGGCAGGCATGTTGAATGCGATTGGGTTGCAGAACATTGGAGCCCGCGCATTCATCGAAGAGAAGCTGCCTCGCCTGCGTGAAATAAGGAATATCGTCGTTTTCGCCAATGTGTTCGGTTACACCCGCACCGATTATGAGAAGACAATTCAGATTCTTAACGAAGCCGAAGGCATCGCCGCGTATGAACTGAATGTTTCATGCCCCAACACGACTCAAGGCGGAGTTCAATTCGGGGGAGATCCTCGATTGCTGGATGAATTGGTAAGTTCGTCCAAGCGAATTTCGCGGCGGCCGTTAATTGTGAAGCTTTCTCCCAATGTGACTAGCATTGCGCAGATGGCCCATGTGGCTGAGGAAGCGGGCGCCGATGCGATTTCGCTAGTGAATACCTTTATTGCCATGGCGATTGACGCCGAGACGCGCACCCCGCGAATCGCCAACGTTACGGCTGGCCTTTCTGGTCCCGCAATCAAGCCAATTGCACTTCGAATGGTGTACGACGCTTATAAGGCCGTAAAGATTCCAATCATTGGGATTGGCGGCATCTCTACCGCCAGAGACGTCGTAGAGTTCATGCTTGCAGGAGCTACCGCCGTTCAGATTGGAACCGCCAGCTATTGGGATCCCCGCGCAGCGGAGAAGTTGGTAAATGAACTGAAAGCGTGGTGTGTCGAACACAGGATCGAGTGTCTGGCCGAACTTACCGGTGGGTTAATGACGGAGCAGCAGGAGACAAGCCCTCGCTTAAAGTGAAAAGGTCATTGCCCCGTGCTATACCAGATCGAACCGGGAGACATGAAGTTCTGGCCTTCACCCCAAACTGCGTGGGTTCGGCCGTCAGTGTCAATCGCCATTTGAAAATAATCGCCGAAGGGGAAACTGAAGCCGTTCGGATGAATGTAGCGGTAGCCTTTGACATAACTGGAGATTTGCCTCGGCGTGCGCCAGGCGCCGCCGCTATTGGGAGACTCGCTGTAGTAAGTGTTCCAATCTGGAGCGTTCCGCAAATCCATCCAGGCAATCCGCACGTCTCCTTCTCTGCCCGCAACCAGCGATGGAAAGGCATGTTCAACTCCTTGGGGAGCATCGGAAACATCGGCTTTCTTAGCCCAGTTGGAGCCTCCATTCATTGAGAAGGAAAAATAGATTCGCTCAGGGCCTTTGTCCACTGCGCTGGAGTTCCACAACGCATACAACCGGCCACTGGTGTCAGATGCGAGCGCGATCTGCGCCCCCAAATATCCCGACTCGCAATGAGCAGCGGAGCAGTCGGGAGGCGCTCCCGAAAAATCCATGAGTGTCGATTTCCAAGTGTTCCCTCCATCGGAGGACTCGCTGACGTACAGATTCGCTCGTCCGTTCAGTCCGGTATTCTGCGGATAGCCCGTCCATGAAATAAATACATTGCCGTTGGGAGAGACGGTCGCACCGCCAGCCAACGCTTCGGCAAAGCGCGAGCTTGAGTTTACGGTTGCCGAGTTAAAAGTGAGGCCGCCATCATGCGATGCTGCAACCCAAATTTTTCGCGACCGGCTGAATCCCACGTATATGTCCGGGCCGCGAACTGCAAGAACAGGTTTGTCGGATTCGCTGCTGGAGTGGTCGGCAATCACAACCGACCAGCTTTGTCCAAAATCAGAAGATTTCGCGACAACGGTTTCCTTCTTGTCGTTCTGGAGCCAAGACGCATACACCGTTCTCTGGTCAACCGGATCTACGACGATTTGCGGGTCGAATTCTCCCGATGCCGGAGGGGATATCTCGCGCGGAGGGTGCCAGGTAATGCCATTGTCCTCACTAGCCACGAGCACCATAGACGGATTTGGACACGCAGCGCACCCTGGGATGCGGCCATACTGCGGGTAGAGGATGTAAACTTGGCCGAATCCATCCGCGGCAATCGCCGGTTCCCACTGGTCTCCCGTCGGGAAACCAACCCTGGCTGGTAGTGTGAACCCTAAATCCTGTCCAAAGAGGTTAGGAGCAAAGGTGGCAAGCTGGGAAAGTCCAACAATGAGGAGGCCAACGACGAGCGCGTATCTCCCACGGGAATGCCTAGGTTGAGAAGCCACAGAACCTCTAGGCGGCTGGGGGGTACCGCGCTATTTAACTGTAACTGGGCGGTCTCTGGCAGTCAAGCCATGTGAGTTTGAACTATTTGCCATCGAACCTTGGCAACCTTAGCCGAATCTACTAGATAGAGGATTGGCGGCGCTTGTCTTTTCCGGAAG
>PNAR01000085.1 GCA_003169715.1 Acidobacteriaceae bacterium
GCTGCCAACGCGATCGCTATCACCGACCGCGAAGGGATGATTGTCTGGGTCAACCCTGCCTTCCACCAGCTGACTGGTTACGGCAGCGAAGAGATGATTGGGCAGAACATCCGCCTGCTCAAGTCGGGCCAGCACCCGGCGTCATTCTATAAGAGCTTGTGGGACACGATTCTCTCGGGAGAGAAGTGGCAAGGGCATATCGTCAATCGGCGTAAGGATGGCAATTTGTACGATGAGGACATGGCCATCGTTCCGGTGCGAATTGGTCTTGGAGAGATCACCCACTTTATCGCCGTCAAACAAGACACCACCTACCAGAGCCGAGCGGAAGAACACGCCTCCATGCTGGTACAAGCCGTCCAAAACAGTCTGGACTTGATTGGCATTGCCAATCGCGCAGGCGAATTTATCTTTGTGAACGAGGGAGTGTTGAAGATGATCGGGCACCAGCCCGAAGATCTCATCGGAAAGCACTTTGGTACACTTTTCTCACCCCATAATGCTGCTGCCATTGTCGAGGCCATTGGTACAAAAGGCCTTGAGAGCGAGGGGTGGAAAGGTGATTGCATTCTTCGACGGCGGGACGAGACGGATTTCACCGTTTTCTTGAACGTCGGTCCAATCAAGGACAAGCAGGGTCGCGTAACAGGAATGTTCGGAATCGCTCGCGACATCAGCGAACGCAAAGAGAAGGAGGAGACACTTCGGGCGAGCGAAGAGCAATTCCGGCAGCTGACCGACAACATCCGTGAGGTGTTTTTTGTCCTGACACCGGAACCGGTTCGAGTGGCATACCTCAGCCCGGCTTACGATGAAATCTGGGGGAGATCCCGGCAGGAAGTGTATGACCGGCCCACGGCCTGGATTGAGTCTGTCCATCCCGATGACCGCGAAGGTGTCGGCAGTTTCTTTGCACGGTTAATGCAGGGTATTCAGTCGGAGATGGGCTACCGCATTCTGCGGCCCGACGGCTCGGTTCGCTATATTGAGGCGCGCAGTTTTCCGGTACGGGACGCAGAAGGCAAGTTCATCCGGGTCGTAGGAATTGCGGAAGATACCACGGTTCGCAGGGAGAAAGAGAACGCGCTCAAGGAAACCCACGAAAAGTTGAACGTCGCATTGGAAGAATCGAAGAAGCAGACCCAGGACGCAGCCAGGCTTTCGGAACTAGTGGATATTCTACAATCTTGCCAGAACGCTGAAGAAGCTTACACAATCACTGCCAATGCCCTCAACGGCATGTTGCGATCCGCGGCAGGGGCCTTGTATATAACCAGTCCTTCGCGTGACGTTGTGGAAATGGTAGCCAGCTGGGGCAATGTCCTGGATACCGAGAAGGCATTCCGCCCGGATGATTGCTGGGCGCTTCGGCGCGGGAAGGTTCATCGGGTAAAGGATCCTGCGTCGCCACTGCGATGTGCGCACGTAAGCAAATCTCTTGCAAATGGATACGTCTGCGTCCCGTTGGCAGCACAGGGTGAAACGCTAGGTGCGCTTTACGTGGAGAATAATTCCGAGCCTGTGGGCTCTGCCGTGGAAGCTGGGCTCGATCAAACGGAGGTTCTGGAGCGCCAAGCAACTGCGGTGGGCGAGCGCATCTCTCTGGCGCTGGCAAATCTACGGCTTCGAGAGGTTCTTCGTGGTCAATCCATTCGGGACCCACTGACTGGGCTTTTCAACCGCCGCTTCATGGAAGAATCCCTGGAACGCGAGTTGCGGCGAGCAATGCGAGGCAAACAACAGGTTGCCCTGCTGATGCTAGATATCGATCACTTCAAGCGCTTCAATGACATGTTTGGGCATCAAGCAGGAGACGCGTTGTTGCGCGCTTTGGGAAATCTCCTGAAAGAGAGCACTCGCGGGCAGGATGTGGTTTGCCGATATGGCGGAGAGGAGTTTGCTTTTGTTCTGGTAGGCGCGTCTCTTGATGCCGCCCGGAAACGAGCGGAACTGTTGCGCGAAGACATCAAGCAGCTAAACGCACAGCATGGCGGGCAACTGCTAGGAGCCGTGACGCTCTCCATCGGTATCGCCGTGTTCCCCGACAATGGGGATAGTGCCGAGCGCTTGCTGAAAGCAGCCGATGATGCCCTTTATCGCGCCAAGGAGAACGGGCGCGATAGAATTATCTCCGCATAACAGCTCATCCACCTCCAATCATCTATGTGGCACAAGACATTTGTGAAAGACAAAGGGCTCTCCCCAGAGAATATCGGTGAAGTGGTTCAATAGTTCTGATCGCACGCCGTAATGTTTTCAATCCGCCAAAGACGAGGACTGTTGATAATTTCCGTAGCTGATCCAGCCTTACGAGTTGCATAGCCGGATCATGGGCAATGTGGTCCGCTGGCGATTGTGCCTGGATCAGGGGGAACTCGGAAGTAATGCAAAGAGCGCAGCCAGCAGCATGCCAAAGGCCATCCGCTCTGATAGTGCTCGCCTAATACCCCGCGCTGGCCACTCCCGCACAACCACGCACCGTCATCCTGTTGATCCAAAGGTCTAGGGTTCGCGGTACGATGGCGTTCAATGCGCGGACACATTGGCACGGTTACCTGATGTAGTTCGGTGTTAACTTAAATTTTACACCCTCGCGCAGTTCCCTGCGGGAATTCCCAGTAATCGGGCATATAGGTTTCTAAGCTAGAGAAGGATTCTG
>PNAR01000235.1:0-6744 GCA_003169715.1 Acidobacteriaceae bacterium
TGGCAATATCGTGCATGTCGAGGATCTCCGGGAACTCGGACGCAACCTTCTTAAGCCGCCTTTCCAGCTTCGCATCCCGCTGGATTTTGTCTCCCTTCTCAATGGTTGCGGGTTCACTTTCAATGTGAGTGAGGATTGACGAAATTTCCGGCACCTCACGCTGAATCTCCGATTCCAGCAAGGTCACATGATCGTGGCCCTCTTTCAAACTCAAATGCTCATCAAGTTCGAGATGCTGCTCAACGTGCAAGCGGCCGCGCAGATTCTGGATGCTTACGTCGTGCACATTGTAGTTGTGCTTTGTAGCGACCGCGCGAACGCGGTCAAAGATGTTTTCCGTATATGCGGCGCGCGGTGTGGAATGGACTATGACATCGGCATCCGGCAAAACATTGTGCACTGCCGCGGTCACAGCGTCAGCCACCTGTTCCGACCGTTGAAATGTAACGTTGCGAGCCAGGCCAATGGAAAGATCGGCGAAGTACTTGTTCCCTGCCCGGCGAATGCGAACACGGTCAACTTCGAGCAAGCCGTCCACATTCCTCACTGCCGATATAATTCGCAGTCGAACTCCGGCCGGGGCCGCGTCCAGCAGGGCGTCAACCGTCTTTCGCGCAAGACGCGAACTTACATAGACAACGACTCCTGCCACAAAGAGAGCGGCCACCGGATCGGAATCCCGCAGCCATCCTACGGCAAATTTCCGTCCGAGCATCACGAGCAAAAGGCCGGCCACAACGACGCCACTGGACCAGATATCAGTGGAGTAATGAAGAGCGTCAGCCTCCAGGGCCTGGCTGTCATATTTAACGGCGATTTTCCCCAACGCGCGCGATCGCCAGAAATCGAGGAGCATGGAGAAAAACATCACGAGAAAAGCAGCCAGGGTAGGTTCAATGTCAACGTGGTGAAAAAATAATCTGCTGATGGCTTCGTAAATAATCCAAACGCAAGTGAGGAGTAGTAAGCCGGTCTCGATAAACGCGGAAAAATTTTCGACTTTGCCGTGTCCATACTGATGGTCGGCGTCCGCCGGCTTGTCAGAGACCTGTACCGAGAAAAGCGTGATGACGGAAGCGATAAGGTCTAGCGCGGAATGTGCGGCTTCCGACAGAATGCCCAGGCTGCCGGTAGCCAGTCCAACAATCACTTTTAAAGTGGTAATTGCAATGGAAGCTAGTACGGACCTTCCCGCGACCGCGCGCTTTTCCCGCCGCATGGACTGGGGACTGTAAACCAAATGTGCTTCCGGCATGAGTGCATTATCGCCGGAGCAACCGCTTTCGCCAACTTGAGTTGTGCGCTTCAACTCCGCTATTGCCTTCCGCTCTGTGCTACGATTTCGATGTCTATATCGAACTTCTCTGGAGGAACCTCGGACATGATGCGATTTGCATTGTTATTTCTATTATTCGGGAGCTTTGCCGCGGCACAGGTGAACGGTCCACCAAGTACTCTTGTCATGCCCTTCCCGAAGAAAGGCCAATCGGCAAATCCCGCGGTCATCACAATCAAGGGTGTGTGTAATTCTTCAAGCACCGCGGAAAAGGCGCCGGCGACAAAGGGTGCGGCCACTAAGAGCGCGCGGCCTGAATGTAAGACAGTCGTCACTCGTCTCGAATTTGAAAAACTGGTGGAGACCCTGCAAGTACCACCTGCGGCCAAGAAACAATTTGCTACTCAGTATGCGACCGCACTAATCATGGCCAACGAAGCTCACAAGATGGGACTAGATCGAGGCCAGCACTACGAAGAACTTTTGAAGCTGGCGCGATTACAGGTTTTGACGCGCCAACTGGCCCAAACTCTTCAAGAAGAGTCCGCCAAGGTTCCCGATCATGAAGTTCAGAACTATTATCAGAACAACAAAGCCGCATATCAAGAGGCGACTTTGGAACGCCTTTACATCCCGCGCACTCAGCAGCAGGAGCCTTCAAAGGACATTTCAAAAGAGGCGGAGACCGACGCTAAGAAACGTCAGGCGGATTCCGAAGCAGCAATGAAAAAGGAAGCCGACGATTTGCGGGCACGAGCGGCGGCGGGAGAAGATTTCACGAAATTGCAGGCGGAATCCTATAAATTTGCGAATTTTAAAGCCGCGCCACCGGCAGTAAAAATGGAAAAGGCGCGCCTCACCACACTGCCACCATCCCAAGCCAGCGTTTTCGATATGAAACCTGGGGACGTGTCGCAAGTATTGACCGACCCGGGCGGATATTTCGTTTACAAGCTTGAGCAGAAAGACACCGTACCGCTGGATAAGGTACGCGACGAAATTCGATTAAGCCTGCAAAAACAAAAAATGCAGGATGCGATGCAGACAATGCAACAGTCGGCGACCCCCAGCTTCGACGAGGCATACTTTGCCGCGTCGTCCCCCTCAAATACTCCTGGATCCATAGTTGGCGGCCACGTCCCGCCAGGCGCGCCCCCGACCGGACCCAAGTGATGGGTGAAGAAAAGCCGAACATTGTGGTCACCGGAATATCCGGCAATCTCGGGCTTAAGCTTCTACCGCAGCTCAAAGGATACAGAGTTACAGGCATCGGCCTGAATCCGCCGGAGACCTCCGAGCCTCTGAGTTTTGTTCGGCTGGATTTGGGACTGGAAGATTCTTGCCGGGAATTGTTTCTCCTGATGCGGTCGCTACGGCCCGTTGCCGTTATTCACCTGGCTTTTGCCGCGGATCCCATGCGTTCTGGAATGAACGATGCCGATCGCATGTGGCAAATTAATGTCGGAGGAACGGCTCGGGTATTTGAAGCCTTGACCGAAGTGAACCGCGACGAAGAAATCATAAAGAAGTTTATTTTCGTCAGCTGTGCCTTTGCGTACGGAACTCATCTTTCCCGCGAAGTCACTGAAGACAAAAAGCTCTCTGCTCATTCGCTTCCTATTGCAATTCACAAGATGGAAGCAGACCAGGCAATTCAGCAGCGTGCGCCGTCTGCAAGGGGTTGCAGCGTGTACTTGCTGCGTCCTGCAATTTTCGCGGGTGCCGGAGGTTCCAGTTATCTGGTGCGAAGTTTCCGGGGCACGCCGAGCGGCCGAAGCAAGATTGGCGCGAAGCTGGGCAAGAACGGCAAGAGGCTGCCGTTCATCGTCCCATGGGGGAAACAATATCTCGAGAGGCGTGTTCAATTCGTTCACATCGAAGATATGGCACGAATCATTACGTTTATCCTGCGCAAGTCAGAACCAGAGTCAAGGCGGCTCACCGTTCTAAACGTTTCAGGACGAGGCGAGCCGATCGCGCTACGTCGTTGTGCGGAAATTGCCGAGACCAAGCTTCTGCGGGTTCCAGGGGAATGGACGATGCGCCAATTGTTGCATTTTCTCTGGAAAGCTGGGATCTCTGAAATCCCGTCCGAAGCGATGCCTTACCTCTCAGGCAACCCAATCATGAATACGGACCGGTTGCGCGAATTCCTAGGTCCTTATTATGAAGATGTCATTCATTACACAGTTTCGGAGGCGTTCGCCGACTCCTTTGCTCCCTACCCGCACTTGGAGGCAGTGGGTCCCGCAGCGCATGAAGTGGATCACGCTTGAGGCTATGACTTCCTGCCGCGAAACAGGCCGGCGATCCCGAACGTGTACGGTGTCCACGAGACATCAACGAAGCCGGCGCGTTCCATCCTAGCGAGCATTTCTTGCGGGGAAGGAAAGCGCTCTACTGAGGCTGGAAGATAGCGGTAAGGCCCCTGAACGCCAGAGATAAGCGAGCCCACGGCAGGAAGCACATGCTTGAAATAAATTCTGTAGAACCTTCCAATGAATCCGCCGGGCTCGCCGAAATCGAGAATTCCACACTCGCCTCCCGGACGAAGTACTCTGACGATCTCTCGCAAGCCAGCGTCATAATCAGCAAGGTTTCTGAATCCGAAGGCAGACGTTACAAGATCGAATTGTGAGTTGGAAACTGGCAGACGGAGCGCATCGGCCTCAACCCATTGCAACGAAGTCCCTGTTGATTTGTCTATCGCTCGCTGCAACATCGGGTGAGCGAAATCGGCTCCCAAAATAGCCGACGAAGTTCTTATAGATTTTCGCCAGAGTGCCAGCGTCAGGTCGCCTGTCCCGCAACATAAATCCAATACTTGAGCATTCGGCTGGGACAAAATGTCGCCGAAACTCCGCGCTGTTCTTCTCCACCAAAGGCGATCAATGTTGAATGAGAGTACATGATTCAGCAGATCGTATCTCGGCGCAATGGAACTGAACATCTGCCGAACCGCACGCGCAGCCGACTCCGTGTCACTGGCGCCCTCGGGAGCAGCGCCAACGACGATTGCCCTTTTTGAAATACTGATCGAATCCGCTTCCACAATGCTCCCGTGCAAATCAGCAAACGTTACCACTTTGGCAATCTTAAAAGGGAGGCGCGTTAAGGCGCGTAGCTGAAAGAAAAGTTTAATCGAGAGATGATGCCCGTGGAGATACGTTTACAACTGGTAATCAGTCGGTCCCCGTCCGCTGAAGATGGCCTTCTTTAAACCCATTCCGAATGGGCACTGACCGGCGCAACTTTTCGCGAACAACATTGATTGCGGTCCGAACGTCCTCGGGCTTCCGATCAGTTATGGCCGCAATCTCGGTCACCGAAAAACCTTCCAGCGAATGCAACACGAAAATTTCCCGGTCGCTTCCGTTTGTGTCTCCCAAGGCAAATTGCACGAGAGAAATCATCTCGTCCGCATACGCGATATCTTCCGGAGTTTTCCCGGCGCTGTCGGCGATTACATCGGTTTCACGTATGAATTCGTCCGGCTGATGGAATTCCATCTCCGATTCGTCGCTGGCTGTCCCGTCGGGCTTGTGGGTAGATCCGTCCGGGGGAACATCCGAGAGGCCCTGGCCGGCGCGAAAGCTCAAATCATTAATACTGAGAATGGCGAGACGATAAAGCCAGGGTTCGAGAGCCAATTGCCGCGGCGCCTCTTCCGCATCACTTAGAGCGCGGACCACCACCTCATCCACGACTTCGCTTTGGGTCACCGCACCTGGGTTCACCTGACCCGCGGTTTCCCGAAAATGTAGTTCGCGCTCTACAAAACGTTCCAATCGTCCCAAATGGGCGTTAACGTACGAACGAATATCGTCCGATCGGACGGCACTCCGCTGAACTCCCCTTTCGTCCTGTTCGTTAGAAGGTTCGAAGTTCCCACCCGATTTCTCGTCAAAGGATTGATCCGAGCCCCGCCGTCGCCATTTGCGCGAACTGCGCAGCTGCGCTTTGTGCTTCCCCAGTTGCACAACTAGATCATCGGAAGCCGCCTTCAGCGCCCCCACTGCGTTTGCCGCAGACTCTTGCGCAGCCATCTGGCCGGATGGAAGATGCAAGCTCAAGGAAACCACAACGCCTTGCCGCGGTGAATTCTCCTCGATGAGTCCCTTCAAATGCACAAGCTCTGGGCGGAACGCACGCAACCGCCGATTTAGCTTTTCGATGAGGTGGTTAATTTCCTGTTCAATGTCTGGGGTCTTGTGAACCTTGTAGCTGATATGAACGTTCATGCCACACTCGCTGACTGGGGCACTCTTCCACCCTTTCTTGATTCTAACTCGATTGACACCGATGGAGTGCAACTTCGCTCGACTCTCACGGCCTCTAAGATTTGTGCATTCCGCAAAAGGTTGGCTTATGAACCTGAGATATTGGACTCTGTTTTCTGCAATTGCATTCGCCGCACTTCTTTGCGCGTGCGGCGGAGGAAGTCCATCTCAGGCGGGAGGGGGGTCGGGAGGATCAGGTGGAAACGGTGGCGGCAGCACTGGTATTCCACAGTTCGCACATGTATTCATTCTCGTTGAAGAGAATCACAGCTACAGCGACGTGATTGGCAACTCGAATATGCCTTACCTGAATAGCCTGGGGTCGGCGTATGGATTGGCCACACAATATTTCGCGGATGCGCATCCGTCGCTGCCTAATTACTTCACGCTCACTGCCGGCGCAGGCACGGCGATCACTGGAACCCAGGGCGACAATTATCCCGGTCCTGTGACTCAGGATAACCTCGTACGCGCACTTACATCAGCAGGAAAAAGTTGGAGATTCTACGGCGAAGCGCTTCCGCAGATTGGATACACCGGCCCTGATACCGGCCTCTACGTTCATCGCCACAACCCATTCTCTTATCTATCGGACGTACTGAATAGCCCTGTTCAGGCAGCCAACCTGGTTCCGTTTACACAGCTCTCGTCTGATCTTAGCAGTGGCACGCTTCCTGCGTATGCCTTCATCGTGCCCGATCTTTCTAATGACGCGCATGACTGCCCGTCCGGAATGCCCACTTGCACGGATACTCAGAAATTAGCTAATGCAGATCAGTGGCTGAAAAATAATATTGATCCGCTGATCAAAAGCTCTGCGTTTCAGAATTCGCTGCTGATCATTACCTTCGACGAAGGCGATGCGAGTGACCCCGCAAATGGCGGCGGACACGTGGCCACACTCATCATCAGCCCAAAAGCGAAGGCTGGATATCAGTCAACAACTCTATATCAGCACGAGAGCACGCTGCGGCTGACGATGAAAGCGCTTGGCGTGCCAGACCTTCCCGGAGGAGCCGCTACGGCGCCAGACATGACGGAGTTCTTCCAGTAAAGCCGGACCCGGAACGTGACGTAAAGGGTCCGGCTTTTGCTTGCTAGGATATAAACGTAGTAGCGTTTGTCTTTCATCGGGACCCTTGCAGAACAGCAGATTCCTCCGGGCTAGGCGCCCGTTCGGAATGACAA
>PNAR01000235.1:6754-9946 GCA_003169715.1 Acidobacteriaceae bacterium
ATTGCCACCGGCTTTCCCCAGTCCTCGGCAAGGTCCTCCCATGTGGGATTGTTGGCCGCGATCAAAGCATCTTTTTTCTCGCGTCGCCACGCTTTAATTTCGGTTTCCCGTGCAATGGCGTTGTTCACGTATCGAAAGCTCTCGAAGTAAACCAGGCGTTCAATGTGGCAACGCTGCGTGAAGCCAGCTTGACGCGACTTGTGTTGCAACGTCCGGGTCATGAGCGATCCTGTCACGCCGTAGCCGACAATATTTTGTGTACGTACATTCGTATTGACATATGAGAGTCTCGTGAGGTATGTTTAGCTTCGTGTACGCTGCGGGCGATACGCTTCGAATGGGACGAAAATAAGAATCGGCCCTGACGCAGCGCGACTGGTGGTTCACACCTGGCCAGAATGGGGCGAAGAAGTTATCCGCATTATTTCGGCTCGCGCCGCGACGCCGTGTGAGAGGAAAAGCTATGAAGAAGCTAACCAGGGAACAAAAACGAGACATCGCCGCAATCGCCACAAAGCGAGACGAAGACATTGATCTGTCCGACATGCCGGAGGTAGTGGATTGGAGCGGGGCCGAGATCGGAAAGTTTTATCGTCCGCCGAAAAAACCTGTGACCATACGCTTAGACGCGGATGTCATCGAGTGGCTGAAAGCGTATGGCAAGGGATATCAAACCAAAGCCAACTTGCTATTGAGGCATGCCATGATGAACTCGGGAAGCAGGGGCGGCTTGAGGAAAGCAGCACGGGCGGCGAATAGGCCGGAAAAACGATCGCGAGGGTCTCGGGCGGTCGGCTAGCCCCGCAACTGAACTCTGGACTTCAACCCCCGGCGCAACCCTAAGTGGCGACCGCCTACACCGCGACCGTGACCGATGTTTCCGTGCGCGTTACGGGCCGGTAGAGCGTATCTCGTTCGATGGGTTCGCGTCCGGCTTCCTTGATTAGCCGCACAAGATCCTGCCGCCGCATTCCTTGCGGAGTGGTGGCGCCGGCATCGTGATAGATTTTTTCTTCGATGACGGTTCCGTCAATATCATCGGCGCCGAAACGAAGGGCAATCTGAGCGATCTTCGGCGTCATCATCTGCCAGTACGCTTTGATGTGAGGAAAGTTGTCGAGCACCAACCTGCCAACCGCAATCTGCTTCAGGTCCAACATTCCGGTTGTCTTCGGCAGATGCTGCAACGGAGTGTTGTCGGGATGGAATGCCAGCGGGATGAAAGTTTGAAATCCACCGGTCTCGTCTTGAAGTTCTCGCAACTTGAGCAAATGATCCACGCGGTCTTCGTCGTTTTCCACATGGCCGTATAGCATCGTAGCGTTCGATTTCAATCCCATCTGATGGGCGAGCTTTGCGGTCTCAAGCCATTGATCTCCATCAATTTTGTGATCGCAAATAATATGACGCACACGGTCGGCGAAAATTTCCGCGCCTCCACCGGGCAACGAATCCACGCCCGCGGCTTTCAATTGCGCCAGGGTTTCCCCGATGGAGAGTTTGGCGCGCTTCGCAAGATAGGCTACTTCGACCATGGTAAAAGCTTTCAAATGCACTTGCGGAAAGCGCCCTTTTAGTCCAGAAATCAAATCAAGGAAATACTGAAACGGAAGATCGGGATGCAGTCCGCCAACAATATGGAACTCGGTGACGGCCTCGCTGTATCCAGACGCAGCAGTCTCGAACACCTCTTCGAGCGCCATCGTGTACGAGCCGGTCGTGTCTTTCTTGCGGCCAAAGGCGCACAGCCGGCAGGCCGCCACGCAAACATTTGTAGGATTGATGTGGCGATTCACGTTGAAGTAAGTCCTATCGCCGTGCATGCGCTCGCGAACGAAATTTGCGAGCCAGCCTACGGCGAGAATGTCGGCAGAACGATACAGGTTGAGCGCGTCTGCTGGGTCTAAGCGCTCGCGAGCGATGACCTTGTCATGGATGGGCCGAAGGCGAGAATCGTCGGTCTGAAATGAATGCGCCATTCTCCTGATGATACTGGAGCAAGCTCCTTCTTGCCACCGGGAGAGAACGTTAGCTTTGCCCGCAATGCATTGACTCGCCGCAGCTTGGCCCCTAATATGGTCGCGTCAACTGATAGACCTTCCCAAGTGATCGGCCAAACCATCTCGCACTACCGCATCGTCGAGAAGCTGGGCGGCGGCGGCATGGGTGTTGTCTATAAGGCTGAGGATGTGAAACTCGACCGCTTCGTAGCGCTCAAGTTTCTGCCCGACGACGTTGCAAAAGACCCGCAAGCCCTCACCCGCTTCCAGCGCGAAGCGAAAGCTGCGTCCGCACTGAACCATCCGAACATCTGCACCATCTACGAGATTGATGACCAGCACGGACAAACCTTCATAGCCATGGAGTTTCTCGACGGGCTGACGCTAAAGCACCGCATTGCCGGGCGTCCTCTCGAAACCGAACTGATTCTGTCTCTCGCCATCGAGATCGCAGACGCCCTCGACGCGGCCCACGCAGAGGGCATTGTCCACCGCGACATCAAGCCCGCGAACATTTTCGTCACCAAGCGCGGACGGGCGAAGGTTCTGGACTTCGGACTGGCGAAAGTCAGCCAGACAGCCAGTTCTTCGAGCAAGATTGCGTCCTTTAACACGCAAACGGGTTCGATGGACGCCGAGCATCTGACCAGTCCTGGTTCTACGCTCGGCACGGTGGCGTACATGTCACCGGAGCAGGCCAAGGGCAAGGAACTGGATGCCCGCACTGATCTGTTTTCATTCGGCGCGGTGCTGTATGAGATGGCGACAGGAGCGTTGCCATTCCATGGCGAGACCTCCGCGCTCATTTTCAAAGCGATTCTCGATTCTGCGCCGCCGTCGCCAATTCGCTTCAACCGGGATATTCCGCCGAAGCTGGAAGACATTATTAATCGTGCGCTGGAGAAAGACCGGGAATTGCGCTATCAGAGCGCGAAGGAGATGCGAGCGGAGTTGCAGCGGCTGAAACGAGATACAGAAGTAGGGCGAGCTTTGGCTGCGAGTTCAGGTACGGTAGCTGCGGCGCATGAAAGCGGATCGAGCATTGCCCAGCCGGGAATTAGTACGCATCCTATCACTGCCCAGTCGCCGGCGGCGTCCGGTTCCTCGCCTGCGGTTGCTCCCTCTCCGTCATCGAGCGCAGTGAAGGTCCCAGATCGTGTGGGGACAGATCGTGTGGGGACGGGCGCCCTCG
>PNAR01000325.1 GCA_003169715.1 Acidobacteriaceae bacterium
TGGTTACATTGACAGTGCTGTTCATCGTCATGCTGAAGGCGCACGCGGGTCCACCGTTTCAAACGGACGATCCGGAACCAGTGGACTTCCGTCACTATGAGTTTTATGCGTTCGGAAACGCGAGCGTTACCGGGATTGAGATGGACACAGCCGGACCGGCGATCGAGTTCAATTGGGGAATCCTGCCCAACACGCAGTTTCATATCGTAATCCCCGCGGCATCCATTATGCCTTCCAACAACTTGACCTATTCTCCGGCGGGCGCGGGCCCGAGCGCGTTTGGCGTTGGCGATATTGAAATTGGAGTGAAATACAGATTTCTCGAGGAAACGAAACATCGTCCGATGGTCGGCATCTTCCCCATGATCGAAGCGCCGAGCGGAAACTACAGCACGGGATTGGGCGTTGGAAAGACATGGACGAAACTGCCGATGTGGGCGCAGAAGAGCTTTGGACCCTGGACGACCTACGGAGGCGTAGGAGAAGAAATTGTTCCCCAGACGGGCTACAAGAATTTTGCGTATGGCGGCTGGCTGGTACAGCGGGATATCGGGAAAAAGTGGACGCTGGGCACCGAAGTTTTCTCCCATGGCGGTGAAGGGCTCGCGACACCGCAAATCAGAGGCGCAACCCTTGTGGATCTCGGAGGGTACTACTACATTCGGAATCCGGGCTTCCAAGTACTTTTTTGCTATGGACATTCGGTCGCGGGGCTGCCCGAAACCTATGCGTATTCCGGACTCTATTGGACGTGGGGAAACTCGAGAAGCGACGCCAAGGCGGATAAGAGTCTTAGGAGCAAAATGCACTTTCCAGAAGTTCATGGGCTGTGGTAAGACGCTTTGTCGCGTCGCGGAAAAACTGCTCGAATGGGCACCGGGGCGACCTGCCCACGGGCAATAATCCCAAGGGTTTATAATCGGAAAACCGATGTTTTCTCGCATCCTCATCTTCTTTGCTGCAATTATTACGCTGACACCCTCCGCGATTGTGGCACAGAATTCGACGGATCAGGATTTGCCCTCAGCTCCATCCGCCGTATCTCAGCAACAGCAAGCCGCACGGAAGGCTGCACGACAGGCTGCACCTCCAGCGCAGAAACCAGCGGATACATCGCCGGCATCAGGCAATCCACCCGAAGCGGCCACAGCTAAATCCGAGACCGCATCTCATGCAAGTTCACCGGAGACGGCTCCCCAAACAGAGCAGCCTCTCACTTTTCACAAAAGGGTCAACGAAGTGAGTGTTGTCTTTGCGGTGACTGATAAACACGGACGGTACGTGAACAATCTCACGAAAACTGACTTTAGCGTTTTGGACGATCAGCGTCCCGCGCTGGAAGTACGCAGCTTTCGCCGCGAAACCGATTTGCCCTTGCAGGTTGGCCTGCTGGTGGATGCGAGCAATTCGGTGAGGGACCGTTTTAAGTTTGAGCAGCAGGCTGCGATTGAGTTCCTCAATGAGACCATTCGCCCGAAATATGATCAGGCTTTCGTCGTGGGATTCGATGTTACTCCCGAAGTAACGCAGGATTTCACCGACAATACGGATGCCCTTTCCAACGGTGTACGCAGCCTGCGTCCCGGCGGAGGTACCGCCATGTACGATGCGCTGTATTTTGCATGCCGTGACAAGCTGATGAAGGAGCCTCAGACGGGGCCTGTGCGTCGCGCGGTCATTCTGTTAAGCGACGGGGACGACAACCAGAGCCACGTCACGCGCGAAGAAGCTGTGGAGATGGCAGAGCGTGCCGAGGTGATCGTTTACGCGATAAGCACTAACATAAACGGCAGTGGAAGCCGTGGCGATAAAGTTCTTGAGCGCATCGCTGACGCAACCGGCGGACGCGCGTTCTTCCCTTTCCAGATTACCGAAGTGAGTAATGCATTCTCTGAAATCCAGAATGAGCTTCGCAGCCAATACGCGCTCGCATATACGCCGGCAAGCCTGGCTCCGAACGGCCAGTATCACTCCATAGAAATTATTGCCCAGAATCGCAAAGGGCTGCGCGTCCGCAGCCGTCATGGTTACTACGCTCCCACCAACTAGCGATCTTCATGCCTGGATATTCAGGAGCCCCCTTACCTAAGAAGCTCGGCATCAAAAGCACCTTCCGAATCGCCCTTTGTAATTTGCCTGCGGATGTCGGGTCCGAGTTGAAAGAGGTGTTTGCAAAATGCCGGGTGTCGAGGGAGCGCTTGGGTTTTGCGATGATCTTCGCGAAAAGCCGGAGCGAATTGGAGAAGCGGTTCTCCAGATTTTCGAAGCTTCCCGGAAACCATTGGCTGAAGCGGGAACCCGCCAAATAGAAGGACGCCAGACCTGCTTGGAAGAAGGCATAAGGATGCATAAGTGCCCTCAAACCCCTTTGACAGTCGAACCTTGGTACAATCGGCCCGCTCCCTCAACGGGGCCGCAAAAATCTATGTTTCCCCAACTAGCTGAATTCACCGATTTCGGATTGCTGTTCTTGCGGGTCATGGTTGGCGTGGTATTCGTCTCTAGCGGATGGAGTCACGCTAAAGATTCCGATGCCAGAAGCAAGAGCATTGGCATGAGCAAAGGTTTCACAATCTTTCTCGGCGCGGCGGAGATTGCAGGCGGCCTCGGCGTGGCTTTCGGGGTCTTCACACAACTCGCCGCCCTGGGATTAATTCTCATCATGCTTGGCGCAATTCAGAAAAAGATGTTCGTCTGGCACACTGGATTTTGGGGTGAAAAGAGTTCAGGCTGGCATTACGATTTGATATTCGTCGTTATGAACCTTGTTATCCTGTTTACTAACGGCGGACGATTCGTGCTGGAACGCTATATTCCCCTATTCGCAGCTTGAAGAAGCATTATGACGTAGCCTATCCTTTTCCTAGTCAGACTGTCCTAATCCAATGACTCGAGTGACCGCCAGATTATTGTTGATCCTGTTGCTGGTGATTTCGTTTGCCCCGGCGGCAGTGGCCATCACTACGCCGAGCGTGCGCTCCTGCTGCATTCGCCAGGGTCACCGCTTCCTGGGACACGCCCAGATCTTGGATCTTCCGGGATGCTGCCGGCGCGGTGCCTGCGCCCTGCCTCTCACGGTTTTTCTTTGGGCCGCCCTTCCTCCTCAGGCAACTTTCTTCGCGGCGCCATTCCGCATTACTCTCCAATCGCAACGCGATGTGTTTCACCGAATTATCCGCCGCCATGCCGCAGGTTCCGTGCGCGCTCCACCGCTGTCCCCGATCGCCTGACGTTCACAAACTATTTCGAGGCTGAAGTGCGTCGTCTCACTCTCGCAAACCGCCCGAAGGTGCGCTTATCGGGGCACGCGCAATACAATCCACGAAAGGATTCATGGGTCTTATCCGGGACATCTTTATTCTCACAGTATTGTTATTGCCAATTGGGGCACACGCCACCATTTTCGGTTCGATTCGCGGAATCGTTCACGATCCGCAGCATCGCCCTATTTCTGGAGCGAGCGTGGCACTAAAGGCCGCTTCATCCGATTGGACCAAGAGCGGCGTTACAGATTCCAACGGGGAGTTTCAATTCAATGCGGTGCCGCTTGGTGAGTATTCGATTTCCATCACGAGTCCTGGTTTTTCCGGAATGCAGCAGCGGGTAATTGTGAATTCAGGCACGGAACCAATTCTGCACTTCCCTCTCAAGGTTGCCGTAAATTCGGAAACTGTCAATGTATCCGCCGAACCCGAGAGCGCTCCTACCGACTCGGTCACTCCCACAACCCTGGTCAGCCGCAACCAGATTGCCCATACGCCCGGCGCTGACCGCTCCAACAGCCTCGCCATGATCACCGACTACGTTCCCGGAGCGTACATGACCCACGACCAGCTACACGTGCGCGGAGGCCACCAGGTAAGCTGGCTGCTTGACGGCGTACCCGTACCCAATACCAACATCGCATCCAACGTTGGCCCGCAGTTCGATCCTCAGGACATTGATTACCTGGAGGCGCAGCGCGGAAGTTATAGCGCGCTATTCGGAGACCGGACGTATGGCGTTTTCAACATGACGCCCCGCACTGGATTCGAGCGGAATAACGAAGCCGAGTTCGTCACAACTCTGGGAAATTTTTGTCAGACCAATACCCACCTGAGTTTCGGAAGCCATACGGAGCGCTTCGCTTACTATGGCAGTGTCAATGGAAATCGCAGCAATCTGGGAATCGAAACCCCGGTGCCGCAAATTGTGCACGACGCGGAAAATGGATATGGCGGCTTCGGATCGCTGATCTTTAATCTCGACCCGTCGAACCAACTGCGCCTGGTCACGTCGCTGCGCAAAGATTACTATCAGATTCCTTACGACCCAAATGTTGGGGATGCCGAGAACCAGCAATACGACAGCTCGGGCCTGCGCGATAGCGACCGCGAATCTGATGCGATCGTCAATTTTTCGCTGGTGCACACATTCAATTCAAAGACCATACTAACGGTGTCCCCGTTTTTTCATTACAACGACGCCGATTACACCAGCTCACCGAACGACACGCCCACCGCCACGAACGACAATCACGCATCCACCTATGCGGGCGGCCAGATGACGTTGAGTACCGAGGTTGCAAGAAATAGTCTCCAGGCGGGCTTCTACAGTTTTTATCAGCAAGATAATCACCGCTTCGGGGCCGTGTTTAATGACAATACTGGCAACGCTAACTTCGCCACCAGCGCACCGGCTTCTGGAAATTTGCAAGCCTTCTTTCTCGACGACAAATTCAAGGTGGCAAGCTGGTTAACGATAATGGCCGGAATGCGGCCAACGCATTTTTCCGGAGGAGTCGGGGAATCCGCCATCAGCCCGCGCTTCGGCGCGGCCCTGGTTGTGCCGCATCTGCATTGGGTTGTCCGCGGATTTTATGGGCACTATTATCAGGCGCCCCCCCTCCTCGCTGTTTCCGGGCCGCTGCTCGAATTTGTCAATAGCCAGAACCTGGCGTTTGTCGCGCTGCATGGCGAGCGCGACGAAGAACATCAGTTTGGAATCACCATTCCGGTTCGCGGGTGGACCATTGACGCGGACAACTTCCGCACCAATGCTTCGAATTTCTTCGACCACAATAATGTCGGAGAATCCAACATATTCTTCCCGGTAACAATCGCACATGCCGCTATTCGGGGATGGGAAGCTACCTTGCGCTCGCCGCAAATTGCGCATCGTGGCCAGGTTCATTTGGCGTATTCCAACCAGATCGCCGAAGGCGCTTTGCCTATTACCGGAGGTTTAACCAATTTTGCGCCGGCTTCCCCGTTATTTCTGCTGGATCACGACCAGCGCAATACACTGAATGTCGGCGGCGATCTTACCCTCCCCTGGAGCAGCTACGCCTCAATCAACATATACTACGGCTCAGGCTTCACCGATGCGGGGGGTCCGGCGCACCTGCCGCAACATACAACCTTCGATCTATCGCTTGGAAAAGACTTCGGAGAAAAGTATTCGGTCTCCCTGAATGGCCTGAATGTAGCCAATCGGCACCTCTTGCTCGACAATAGCCTGACTTTCGGAGGGTTCCACTGGAACAATCCCCGAGAAATTTACGTGGAATTTCGTTACCGATTTCATTATTAATAATTAGTATTAAGTCCACGTAGGGACAGACGCCCTCGTCTGTCCAGTTGAGCGAAGCTCAACAATCTTGGATCGAGAAAGAGAACGACTCATGAATCACAATCATCCGTTGCGACCGAAGTCAGCTTTCATCGTAATGTCTTTGCTTTTTCTCGTGTCCTGCAGTCACTCCAAACCCGCAGCCGACGCCGGTCTCAAGCACTATCAACTTACAGGCAACGTGGTTGCAATAGACAAGCCCAACAAATCCCTCACCGTAGACGGCGATGAGATTCCCGGATTTATGTCCGCGATGGAAATGCCATATGACGTGAAGGACGCCAGCCTGCTCGATAAACTTGCCCCCGGAGATCGTATCGCCGCCGATATCGTTGTGAAAGATGACCAGAGCTGGCTGGAGAATATCAGAGTGACTAAGCCGCCAGCACCCCCTGCTCCTCCAGCTAAATCTACGTCCTCCCTGCGTGTTCTTTGGGCCACGAACGGAGTTGCCGCGTGAGGTGGATCTTTGTCATTCTGGCCTTCATCGGGATTACCTTATCCTCGTTAGCTCTTCGCGAGCACTACCGCACTGACATTTCCCCTTGTGACATTAACGAAAAATGGGATTGCGGAATCGTGAATCGCAGTACGTACGCTGTCTTGTGGGGCGTCCCAGTCGCCGTGATTGGAATCGCCGGATATTTCCTCATTGCAGGTTTGGCCTTCGGACGGGCGTATCGAATTCTGCTCGCCGCATCGTTGGCAGGCTTGGCTTTCTCCCTATACCTCGCCCATATAGAAGCAAGCGTTCTAGGAGTCTGGTGTATTTATTGTGCCGCATCCCTCGGAATAATTTCTCTAATCACTCTTTTTGCCATTGGGACAGTCGCAATGCAGACATTCCGCAATCCCAAATGAACCAGACCGCGGGTGCCCCGCCCTTGTCTCTCCGCTTTTTGGAGAGACAGGACGGGGGTTTGGATTCAGCCGGCATCGGCGCGCTCGTGGGTGCCCACGTTAGTCATTCCAAAAATGGCCGCAGTCTGGCGTTGACCGGTGTTTGCGAGCGGGTGCTTAACGCCCTCAAAGTCACCCGCGTAGATGGATTCTTCAATCTCTACAAAAACATCGCCGATGCAGAAAAATCCGCGTGAAAGAAATATTCTTCTTTTAAGCGTGCTCGTGACTTAAGGTCTGTGCCTGAGACGGTGTCTGGCGACCCCCATTGAAAATGAAAACAGTATCATTTGGTATCTCAGTGTTGTGCTCTTCCCTGTACATGATGGCGTCCATAGGAGCCCGATAATCCGCACTGTCGTTCCTGATAACCTCTAGCAACACCTTTGGGGGACCGCAAGTCGTGCCACCGATTATTAATGCGCAGGGAATCTCGAAAGCGTTCGGAGGAAGTCCGCTATTTCAGGATATTTCCTTTACGATTTCCGGAAGTGATCGCATCGGACTCATTGGTCCCAACGGCTCAGGAAAATCCACGCTTCTACGGATTCTAACGGGTGGCGTAAGTCCTGATGGCGGAGAACTAGCCGTCCGAAAGCGGCTCAGATTCAGCTTCGTGGAGCAGGACTCAAAGTTTGAGAACGGACAAACGGTGCGGTTCGTGATCGAAACCTCGCTGGAACGCGGCAGAGTGCCGGAATCGGAGAGGAACGCTCGCATTGCCGGGATTCTGGGCCGAGCCGGATTCCAGGAACTCGAAACGGAAGCGGCTACATTGTCCGGTGGCTGGCAAAAACGCTTGGCGATTGCCGAGGCGCTCGTCCAGCAGCCGGATGTCTTACTGCTCGACGAACCGACAAATCATTTGGACCTCGCGGGCATCGAGTGGCTCGAAGAGGTGCTGGAGCAGG
>PNAR01000320.1 GCA_003169715.1 Acidobacteriaceae bacterium
AACCTCCCTCGTCCGGGAACATCGCCGCGCAAGCGGCCCGCCGGACGCGTCGGCTATCAGTATATCGGCGCGGCATTGTGCGACGCAAACAAGCCGTCAAACCGTGGGTCGTGGAACACTTTCCATCCGATGATTCAAACTCCACGATGTAACATGAACGGATGCGGAAGCTGGCGGAAGCCGTGTCCGGGTTCATCTCCAGGGAGAACCTTCTAAACTCGGGAGACCGCGTAGGCCTGGCCGTTTCAGGAGGAGCCGATTCGGTTGCACTACTGCGATTGATGCTCGAATTGCGGCAAGAGCTTGGCGTGATGCTTTCGATCATTCATTTCAATCACAAGTTGAGGGGAAACGACTCCGAAGCGGATCAAAACTTCGTAAGAGAATTGTCCCGGGAACATCAACTGGAATTCGTCTGTGAGAGCGGTAATGCGGCGCGCCATGCGGTAGACAAGCATTTGAGCTTGGAGGCTGCGGCGCGGGAATTACGTTACGAATTCTTTTTGGCCGTATTGCGCGATGCCAGATTGAACCGGATTGCAACCGCTCATACGCAGGATGACCAGGCGGAAACCGTGCTTTTGAAATTGGTTCGAGGCGCGGGAACGCGAGGCCTTGCGGGGATCTATCCAAAGTTAGCGGTTGAACGATCTTCGGCAGATGAGCTTCACGGAGTTCGGCTCGAAAAATTCATTGTCCGGCCGCTGCTCGACGTCCGGCGGCGAGACATTGAGTTGTACCTTGGAGGCCTCGGGCAGTCTTGGCGCGAGGATAAAAGTAATCGCGATCTCCGCCATTCCCGGAACGTAGTGCGTCACGGAATCCTGCCGCGCCTTGAACGGAATTTGAATCCTGCTGTCCGGGAGGCACTGGCTGAAACGGCGGAAATTGCGCGTGCCGAGGAAGAATACTGGAAAGCGCAAGTCGCGCAATTGATGCCGAAAGTCTTGAAGTCCGCGAGTTCCGTCAGCGGAATTCTGGACCGGCGTATTTTGTCGGCGCAGCCGAAAGCGATTCAGAGGAGATTGATCAGGGCCTTCGCCGAGTCGTTAGGCTTCACTTTAGAATTCAAGCACGTTGCGCGGATTCTGCAATTGGCATCAGAAGGCCGGAATCCCCAATCTGTAAGCTTGCCGAGAGGTTGGAAGGCAAACCAAATCGCCGAAGGAATTCGCTTACAGCGATCGGACACACCACCGATTTCCGATTACGAATATAGGCTACTCATTCCGGGACGAATAAGTGTGCCGGAAGCGGGCAGATCCTTCGAGGCCGTGCTGGTCCGGCCAACCGTCGAATCGGCGTATAATCTGGATGATGCTATTGATCCTTCTTTGCTCGCGAGCGAGTTGCGGGTAAGAAATTGGCGGCCCGGAGACCGATTTTGGCCGGAGCACACCAAGTCTCCGAAGAAAATTAAAAAGTTGCTGCAAGAACGTCACGTCACCGGAACAGACCGAAAACGCGTACCCGTAATCGTAAGCGGTAGCGAGGTGATTTGGGTGCAGGGATTTTCGGTTCCGACCGCGCTGCGTTCCCGGGATCCCAAAAGGGAAGCCGTGATTATCCAAGAAACCAAGCTTCTGGAGTAAAGTGCATACACAATGAATCAGGATGCCAAAAAAGAGCAAGTGCAATCCGTGATCGCTGCTGAGCAGATACAGAAGCGTGTCCGCGAGATGGCACGGCAAATTTCAGACGACTACCAGGGCAAGACCATACACGTCCTGGCGGTCCTCGAAAATGGATTCATGTTCGTGGCAGACCTGGTCCGCTCGCTTGAGGTGCCACTGATTTGCCAATTCATTAAACCCACATATCATCGTCAGGAAAACGACGGTCGCGGAGAATGGCTGGAAATATTTTTCAGTCACGAACCTGACATACGGGGCCAACACATCCTGCTAGTGGAGGGCCTCGTACATTCGGGCGTGACTACTGATTTTCTGATGGGCGATTTGCGGGCGCGCGGAGCGGCCTCCGTTAAGCTCGCCACTCTTTTAGACCGCCAATCTGCGCGGCGCGTGCAATTGCAGCCTGACTATTTCGGCTTTCTTGTGGATGAGGCGTTCTTGATTGGGTATGGGTTGGGATCGCCCGAACAAACGGCGCGAAACCTATCGTATTTGGCAGTTGCTAGCTGAAGCTTGCACTAATGACTTTGGTTACCAGTGCCGGAGCGTTCTTTATTTCTTCAAGAAGCGTTAGAATTGCAGTCTGGGAATTTTCCTATCCAAAATCTTCCCACCGCATCTAAACAAATGAGTATTTTCGGATTATTTGGAACGGAGCCCAATTTCAGGAGTTACTAGGTGAATTCGACAGCTAAAACAATCGTTTTCTGGCTTGTGATCGCGGTCTCGGCCGTCGTGCTTTACGAGGTGGTGACTGCGAGCCATGCGGGACCAAAAGACAAGGAGATCAACTTCTCCCAATTCCTGTTGGATGTCAATCAGGGTCAGGTTAAAGAAGTCGCCGTCACCGGCATGGAAGTTCGCGGCAAGTATCGCGACGCCACTGTCTTCCACACAACGCAGCCAGCGAATTATCCGGAAATTTACAACACGCTCCAGGCTAAGGGCGTCAACATGACCATCCACGACGTGAGCAATAGCAGCTGGGCTTGGCTGTATCAACTTGCCCCCCTCGGGCTGCTGGTGCTGTTGTGGTTTTTCATAATGCGGCAGATGCAGGCGGGCGGGAACAAGGCGCTTTCATTCGGCAAGAGCCGGGCGCGCTTGCTCTCCATGCAGCAAAAGAAAGTTACGTTCAAGGACGTTGCTGGCGTGGAAGAAGCAAAAGAAGAGTTAAAAGAAATTATCGAATTTTTGCGCGAGGCGCAGAAGTTTCAGAAGCTGGGAGGAAGAATTCCCAAAGGCGTTTTGCTTGTCGGACCTCCCGGAACCGGAAAGACTTTGCTGGCGAGAGCCGTCGCAGGCGAAGCCAACGTTCCATTCTTTTCTATTTCAGGCTCGGACTTCGTAGAAATGTTCGTGGGGGTCGGCGCCAGCAGGGTTCGCGATCTTTTCGAACAGGGCAAGAAAAACGCTCCGTGCATTATCTTCATTGATGAGATTGACGCGGTTGGACGCCATCGTGGGGCCGGCCTTGGCGGGGGACACGATGAGCGCGAGCAAACCCTGAATCAGCTTCTCGTCGAAATGGACGGCTTCGAGTCGAATGAAGGCGTAATTTTGATGGCTGCGACGAACCGTCCTGACGTACTCGATCCCGCTTTGCTGCGGCCCGGACGCTTTGATCGTCGCGTGGTGGTGAATCGGCCAGACGTTCGTGGACGCGAAGAAATTTTGCGAGTGCATACCCGTAAAATTCCGTTGGCGGATGACGTTGATCTCTCCGTGCTCGCCCGTGGCACCCCAGGATTTTCTGGAGCCGATCTCGCCAACATGGTGAATGAAGCTGCATTGAGCGCTGCACGCCAAAACCGCAAGGCAGTGCTCATGTACGACTTCGAGCTGGCAAAAGACAAAGTCTTAATGGGCGTGGAGCGGAAGTCCCTGATTCTCACCGAAGGCGAGAAAAAGGTAACTGCATACCATGAGGCCGGGCACGCACTGGTCGCGGCCAAGCTGCCGAATTCCGACCCGCTGCACAAAGTCACGATTATTCCGCGTGGCATGGCTTTGGGCGTAACCATGCAACTGCCCATTGACGACAAGCACAACTACACCAAGGAATATTTGGAAACCGAAATCGCCATCATGATGGGTGGCCGCATCGCCGAGGAAATGTTCCTCAGCCAGATGAGTACAGGCGCAGGCAATGACATTGAGCGGGCCACGGAACTGGCTCGCAAAATGGTCTGCGAATTCGGCATGAGCGATCTCGGCCCTCTCACTTTCGGCAAGAAAGAAGAGCAGATATTCCTGGGCCGCGAAATCGCGCA
>PNAR01000384.1 GCA_003169715.1 Acidobacteriaceae bacterium
CGCTTCGACTGGTCGCGCATTTCGCCCGCCATTTTCGGTTCGCTTTTTCAAGCCGTTATGGAGCCTAAAGAGCGGAGGCAAATCGGCGGCCATTACACGAATGAGCGGGACATTCTCAAGGTAATTCGCTCTCTTTTTTTGGACGGCCTACGCGCCGAATTCGAACGCGCTAAGGCGAACAAGGCCGAGCTAAAGCGATTCCACGAGAGACTTGCAGAACTCCGGTTTCTCGATCCAGCCTGCGGATGCGGTAATTTCCTTGTTATCACATACCGCGAGCTGCGACTACTGGAAATCGAAATCCTCAAGCTGCTTCACCGGCCAGACCAGCCGAAACTTAACATTCAGGAGTTGTCGTTGGTAGACGTAGACGCCTTTTATGGTATTGAGATCAGCGAATGGCCGGTGCGCATAGCCGAGGTGGCGATGTGGCTCATGGACCACCAGATGAATATTCGTCTGTCGGAAGCCTTCGGCCAATACTTCGTGCGCCTTCCGCTGAAGAAGTCTCCGACTATCGTTTGCGGCAACGCCCTGCGTCTCGATTGGAAAAAAATTCTTCCCGCCGAACAGTGCAGTTTTGTTCTGGGTAATCCGCCATTTGTCGGGCACCACCTACAGACCGAGGAGCAAAAAAATGATCAAATGACTGTTCTCGCCAACATTCAACAAGCTGGGGTTTTGGACTACGTATGCAACTGGTACGTTAAATCCGCTGAATACATTCAGGGCACCCTCATAGCTGTCGGGCTTGTTGCCACCAATTCGGTCACTCAGGGAGAACAGGTCGGAATCCTATGGAAGGAGTTGTTCGGCCGGTATCACATCAAAATTCACTTCGGGCATAGGACCTTCCGGTGGGAAAGCGAGGCGAGGGGCAAGGCCCATGTTCATGTTGTGATTGTTGGTTTTGCGGCATTTGATGTGAGGAACAAATCTATCTACGACTACGACATCTCGGATTCGGGATCCCAGGTGGCTCAAGCTCGCAACATAAGTCCTTATCTAGTTGAGGGCAACGACACCTTCTTGACGAACCGTAGTAAGCCGATTTGTGAGGCCCCGCAAATGAGATATGGAAACAAGCCAACGGACGGGGGATTTTTCATCCTTAACGAGGAAGAGCGTAGTGACGTGATTTTGCGCGAGCCTGGTTCGGCAAAATTCATCCGTCCTTATTTAGGCGCGGAAGAGGTTCTCGATGGGCGGTATCGTTGGTGTTTGTGGCTGGTGGACATCAAGCCTCACGAACTCCGAAATCTCACGGAGGTTGCGAACCGGGTCGAAGCCGTTCGAGATTTTCGCCTAAAAAGTAAAGCGGAGACGACGAGAGCCTACGCCGATTTTCCAACCTTATTCCGGCAAATCGCGCAGCCAGAAACCGCGTTCATTGTTATCCCAGGACATTCTTCTGAGACCCGCCGCTATATTCCGTTATCCTATTTTCCCCCAACCTATATCGTTAGCAACGCCTGCTTCATTTTGCCCGATGCGAGCCTCTACCACTTCGGTGTACTGTTTTCGGAAATGCACATGGCGTGGATGCGACAGACTGCGGGCAGATTGGAAAGCAGATATCGCTACTCGAAGGACATTGTCTATAACAATTATCCGTGGCCCGAAGCGCCCAGCGCGAAACAACGCGCTACCGTCGAAGCCGCCGCTCAAGCTGTCCTGGACGCGCGCAAGGAATTTCCCGATGCGTCGCTGGCAGACCTTTATGATCCACTTTCTATGCCACCTGTGCTAGTCAAGGCCCACGCCGACCTCGACCGTGCGGTTGAGCTTTGTTATCGTCCGCAACCGTTCGATAACGATCGCCAGCGCGTGGAATTTCTCTTCGCGCTGTATGAAAAACTTACCGCGCCGCTTCTTCCCGCACCTCAAAGGGTCCGACGCAGGGCGCGCAGGCCCTGACTCAAATAGGAACTTTTCGCTGATCTGGGTCCTTATTATCCTTGCACGTCTTCTCAAAATCTGAGCCTAGGAATGTATGTCGCGAACAGGGAGTCAAGATTCCCGCCTAACCAGAACTTGAACAGCACTCTCGAAGACTCCGGTCTCAAGTCGTTAAAGTGAATGCCCTTCCGCGCTTGACTTCATTTCCGATTCAAGCAATAAATAGTCTTATTAACTTTGCGGGACTGGACCCGTGAAATTACTGTAAATGTCTTGTTATCAAGCCTTTTCCGCATAAGTCTTTATTTTGGAATATTTTAGCGGCGGTTGTTCGCAAATCCATGATTCTAATATATCGTGGGGGGAGGGGAGGGGCCCCCCTGGGTACCAACCGGAGATCTGGCGTCCCAAACCGGGTGAGGGATGTGCTCTGGCTTTGAAACGGGAGAGTAGTGAGAAAAAATTCGGCACGCTCCCGGTGCGGCGGCTCAGTTTTACCCCAGCTTGCGTAGCGCGCCTCTTGTCGCAAGGCAATTAGCGGCCGTAACTTTAAAAGCCCCCAACCGAATGCTACGCTGACTTATCTCGATGGCAGCTTCACCTACGTCTGAAGGGTTCCCGGTGCCGGTTAGCAGGCGCAAGGTGCGATTGCCGCACTTGGAAATTTCTGCTGTTTGGATTCGGTTTCTGGTGGCGATCGGTGGGCTTGTTCTTGCATTTGTCGCCGCGTTATTCTCTACAGTTTTGAGGGAAGCGGGAAATCTTTGGGGCACGCTCATTCTGGCCTCGGTTGCACTCCTGTTAGCGGTTTTTGTAGGGCTCACGACCGTCCCTTATCTGGCGAAGCGGATTGCCGCTGGGCGCATTCGGGACGCGGTGGATTACAAGGTCACGAAGCTCGGCCTGATCTACGTGACCGTTGTGGTAATGATTGGAATTGCAGCCCTCAACACCGGGAACAATCTGCTCTACATCGTTGTGGCGGCGATGCTGGCTGCAATTCTGGTTTCTGGCGTTGTTTCCGCGATAGTCTTGCGCGATCTTGAACTTGATGTTCGGATGCCGGAACATGTCTTTGCCGGGGAGACGATCCGGGCGCGCTCGGCGTTAAGTAATACTAGAAGATGGCTTCCGTCCTTTTCCGTCAGCGTTGTGCCTTTTAATAAGGGTAAAGAAACCAAACAATGGCAATGGAAGGCGACGACTTTTGCTTTCCCTCCGATGCGGCCGCCTCAAAAGCAGTGGCTGACGCTGCCGGACCGCAAGCTTCAGCGCATCGCACGCGCCGCAAAATCAAATTGTATTTTTTCGGGAACTACCTATTTTCCTTACATCCCTGCTGACGATGGGCTGAAGGCGGATCTTGACTTAACCTTCACACGTCGCGGACGTTATAAAGAAGACAGCTTTGGATTAGCCAGCGGTTTTCCTTTTAACTTTCTGATTAAGACGCGGCACGTACCTATGGTGCGCGAAATTATCGTCTATCCGTCGGTACAGCGTGCGAGTGATCATATTGAGTTGTTTTCGGCGGTCATTGGCGAGTTTGAAACCTTTGTGCGCGGCGCAGGCGACGATTTTTACCGGCTACGCGAGTACATGCCAGGAGATTCCGCGCGGCATCTGGATTGGAAAGCGACCGCAAAAACCGGCGCTCTTAAAGTGCGGGAGTTCAGCCGCGAAGACAATCGAAAACTGAGAATTGTTTTTGATAATCCAAACCCGGGCGTTCTTTCCACAAAGAAATATGAGGACGCCGTTTCGAAAGCCGCGGCACTGGCATGGCATTTCGAAAAACAAAATATCCAGATGTCGTACTTAACCCAAAATCACTGCGGTGTAGATATCCACGCTTTTCTGAATTTCCTGGCCACGGTCGAGCCCTCCCGCTCGAGTTCCATTCTCGACAATCTCGATCCATCCGGCGAATATAACCTGATTGTTACGACCCGAGACAGCGAAGGAATTCCAGCGCAAGTAAGCAAGTGTTCCTACGTTATATTTGTCGGGCCGTAGCGATATAAGACGATGGCAGCGTCCCCCTTAGCTACGAGGCCTTCCCTTCTCCCTGATCTGTGACGTAACTTTTTTCCGGTCCCGCGGCTCTATAAACAAGGTGTTAGAACGGTGATGATGGAACTGGCAGCGGCAAAGTATAATCCTTTGAAAATCACGCCCACGAAGAGGTTAATGTGCGACACAAGCTGCTTCTGTTTTCTTTACTCCTACTGATCGGGTTGCCATGGCGAATTCTGGGCCAGAATCCACCCACGCCACCCCATTTGGGCGGTCCTCCTTTTTCCCGCGAGGATCCGTCTCAGCAAAAATCGGAAGAAAATGAAAACGGCGACCGGCTCAAGAAAGCCATGGAGAAGAAACTGAACGAGCAGCGACACGAGCAACTCAAACGCGACACGGATAAGCTGTTGGAGCTTAGCACCGAGCTAAAGCAATACGTGGACAAAACCAACGAGAACGTCCTGTCGGTGGATGTGGTTAAGAAAGCCGAGGAGATAGAGAAACTGGCTCACAGCGTCAAAGAGAAAATGAAAGGTAACTAAGGCACTCCCGGCCATTTTCGAGCGGCGAATTCCTGCAACCTGACACAAATAATACAGAGCATTGTGGTTTGGCCTGTCTTCGTCTTCGATATAATTGCAACTGCGTTACAAGAACTGACCATGCCTCTACCCCAGACTGAAACGCCAGGACGTTTACAGGCCGAACTGATGTCGCGCGGCCTGCGCATGACTCATCAGCGGCGCACAATATTGAGTGTTGTGGAGACGGCGAAGCAGCATCTGGATGCAAG
>PNAR01000091.1 GCA_003169715.1 Acidobacteriaceae bacterium
TTCAGTTTTTATCCCGGCAAAAATCTTGGTGCCTGCGGCGAAGCTGGCGCAGTCACGACCAATGATGAAAAGCTTGCAGCCACAGTCAAGATGATCCGCGACCACGGCCAGTCGCGAAAGTATTATCACGACATTGAAGGCTACAACGGACGCCTTGATTCCATTCAGGCCGGCATTTTGTCAGTCAAACTTAGGCACCTCGCCGATTGGAACAGCAAGCGCTGCGCCCATGCTGCGACCTATCGTGAGCTCTTCGGCGTGAACACCGCGAACCTTATGCTTTCTTACGAATTACCCCGCACGCGCCCCGTGTATCACCTCTACGTGATTCGCACGCCGGATCGTGAAGGATTGAAAACCAGTCTTGCGGAAGCTGGAATCGGCACGGCGATTCACTATCCTGTGCCGTTGCACCTGCAAGCCGCGTACGTTTCCATGGGCTACAAGCAGGGAGATTTCCCGGTCACTGAAAAAGTCGCATCTGAAATATTGTCGCTCCCCATGTATCACGGACTCCGCCACGACGAACAAGTACGGGTTGTGGCCAGTGTCATCGAAGAACTCGGCATCCGCCGCTCAACCCAAAGCGTCGGGATAGGGGCGCAGGAGCAGGTCGTCTAAGCGAACGAGTTTGACGGAAAAGAGCGTAGAAGGAACTGATCGCGGCGGTTTTTCCTAATCCGTGTTGCAAATAAGAGGGCAACAATGAAAATCTCAGTTATAGGCGCAGGGTATGTTGGGCTGACGACCGCCGCATGCCTTGCCCAAATTGGTCACGATGTATTTTGCGCCGAGAGCGATGTCGGAAAATTGAACAAACTGCAGGCTGACATTTTGCCGATCTTTGAGCCGCATCTTGGAGATGTAGTGAGGGTGGCTCGAAGACGCGGCAAGCTGACTTTCGGGCAGACTGAAGAAGCAATTGAAAAGAGTCAAGCCATCTTTATCTGCGTGGGGACCCCCCCATTAGCGAATGGCGACGCTGACCTCTCAGCTATTGAGAGTCTGGCCCGCATGATTGCCAAGTCAGCGCGTGGCTACCGGCTGGTTGTCGAAAAAAGTACAGTTCCGGTGCAGACCGGAAGTAAGCTCCGAAGGCATTTACGACTGCACAATCAACATGAGTCGGACTATGACGTTGTCTCGAACCCAGAATTTCTGCGGGAGGGATCGGCAGTCGAAGACTTTCTACATCCAGACCGCATAGTAGTCGGCGTTGAGTCTTTGCGCGCGGCGGAACTTATGCGCGAGATCTACCAACCGATCGTGAACAATGAATTCCCCTGTCCTATGCACTCAAAGTGTCCTACGACGAGCGGGGTTCGATTCTTGTGTACGGACACAAACTCGGCCGAGCTTATTAAGCACGCATCTAATTCGTTTTTGGCGATGAAGATATCGTTCATAAATATGGTGGCAAATCTCTGCGAAGTCGTGGGAGCGGATGTTGGCAGGGTTTCTGAGGGTATGGGTTTGGATCCCAGGATCGGAAGCTCCTTCCTAAACGCAGGCTTAGGTTTCGGCGGTTTTTGTTTCCCTAAAGATTTGCAAGCGTTTATTCGAATCGCGGAGAAGTCGGGGTGCGATTTCTCATTGTTAAAAGAGGTGGAAAAAATCAATCAAAGCAGGATTGAGTACTTTGTCGAGAAGATTCGCAAAGAGCTCTGGGTGCTACGAGGCAAGAAACTTGCAGTTTGGGGTCTCGCGTTCAAACCCAATACAGATGATATGCGGTACGCACCCTCTATCGCCCTCGTGGAATCCCTACTCAAAGAGGGTGCGAACATTAGCGCATATGACCCGCAAGCTACAGAAAAGGCAAAGGAAGTGCTGCCTGACGTTACATATTGCGGCGATCCGTATGAGGCGGCTCGCGGTGCGCATGCCATACTTATTGTTACGGAATGGTCTGAATTTAGAGACCTCGACTGGGATCGCCTGTTATCGGTCGTCGAGCAACCATTAGTTGTGGACGGCAGAAATATGTTTCGTCCGGAAGAATTCAGTTCGCGGGGATTTCGCTACCTCAGCATTGGCAGGGCGCTCACGCCGGACACGCCATCAGCGCCCGGGGAAACACGAGATGGGACGTTGGATTCTGCGATCCAGAATATTACGGCCTAAAGATGGGTCGGCTACTCTGTTCCTTTCGCGTGATGTAAGGTCAAACTCCGAAATAGTGAACGCTCTCCGTATTGATCGCCTAGCCGCGCTTTATATTGCGAGTCCCCTTATCAAGTGCCTTTCGTCCCGGCGTCGTTTCGTTCCAATTCTGATGTACCACAGCATCACGGATTCTCACGAGTCCGGCGTGCACGCGTACTATCGCACGACGACTGCGCCAGACGTGTTTGCGGCGCACATGCGGTATCTGCATGAAAAAGGATATAGAACGATCAATCTGGACGAAGCGGTCAACTATGTCTCGGATGGTCTCGAGAGCACTTCCAAGTTTGTAGTGATCACATTCGACGACGGATACAGTGATTTTTATCGCGCCGCTTTTCCTGTACTGAATGAACAGGGCTTCTCGGCTACCGTTTTTCTGCCAACCGCGTTCGTTGGGGAGACTCAATCGCCCTTTAAGGGAAGAAGTTGCCTAACCTGGAGAGAAGTCCGCGAGTTACTTAACAACGGAATATTATTCGGTTCACATACCGTCACGCATCCTCAACTGAGCACCTTGCCGCCCAAAGCGGTAAATCAAGAGATCGTGGATTCCAAGCGGACAATTGAGGATGAGACCGGGTGCGCTGTCGAGTCGTTTGCTTATCCATATGCTTTTCCCGAGACTGACCACGATTTCACCAAAAGGCTGCGAGAGCAGTTGTCCGCGGCGGGATACAAGAACGGTGTCTGCACCGCGCTCGGAACGGCTGACAGCACAAACGACCCATTCTTCATGAAGCGGTTGCCGGTGAACTCCTGGGACGATCAGGCGTTCTTTGCCGCGAAGCTCAATGGCGCTTACGACTGGCTGGCAAAGCCGCAATATCTCGTGAAGACGGCGAAGAGGTGGGCCGGCGGGCTCTCATCGTATTAGCCCTATGCTCTTTCTTTGGTGCACTTTCGGGGTACAGGTACTCTCGAATTTGGTCATGTACTTATGAGACCTATCGGTCGTTTGTAGGGCTGCATATAAACGTGATTAGCGGGATTTGAGGATAGTGCGGCAAAATCGGCTCTGCTAGCCTGGTTCCGCAGATTTTGGAACCCAGCCCAAACGATTGATGGAGGACGGCGTGAGAGGTCTTCGAAACATATTGTTCGCGATTCTATTTTCGGTTGCATCCGTGGGAATGTCCGCGGCCAGCGACATCTACGTAGCTCAGAACGCCGCGGGCGGCAATAGCGGCGCCGATTGCGCCGATGCTCACGGGAAATCGTATCTCGATACCCCGGGGAGCTGGGCAGCAGGTAATACCTATCACCTTTGCGGCACTTTTACCGCGATGGCGGGGAGTAGTAGTTACATAACCGCGCAGGCCAGCGGCTCTTCGACGAACCCTCTCACGCTCAAGTTCGAAACTGGCGCCGTGATCCAATCGTCTTACTGGTCAGGTCCAGTGATCAATCTCAATGGCAAGAGTTTTATCATCGTGGACGGGGGTACTAACGGTACCGTTCAAGCAACTGCTAACGGCTCAAGTCTAGCAAATCAGCAGGATAACGGTATCTGCGTTAATGACGGAAGCCCTGGTGGGACGGCGACAAACATCACGGTTCAAAATTTGATCTGCCAGAATATATATGTTCACTCTTCGATGTCCGACGATGGGGGCGGGGCTACTTATGGCTTCGATCTGTCGAACATTTCCAATCTCGTCATCCGAAACAATACGATTCATGACACTAAATGGGCTACAAGATTGTCATTTGGAGGCGGGACGACTTACGTCGGCGCAACATTCTCCGGAAATACAATTTATAATATTGACCATTGTCTTTTCCAGAGCGACAGCAGCACGGGGGCCAATGTTACGGTCACGAACACACTTGTATATGCTAATGTGTGCCATGACTTTGCCAATTGGGATAACACCTCGAACTCTAATCACCACGATGGGTTCCACTTTAGCTCTAATTCTGGCTCACATTTCAACGGAGTGTACTTGTACAGCAATGACATTTATGGGGACATCGGAATCAATAACACCGCCGGTGTGTTTAGTTACCCCGACGCGAATACCTTCACTAATTATTATGTGTTTAACAATGTGATTGTGAATGGATCAACGAATCACTGTTGGAACAACGGCGCGATCTCGCTCTACGAGATTTCTCCTGGCCCTGAATACATTTACAACAATACCTTCGTAAGTAACGCTTCCAGTTGTCGCGATAATGGAATAGATTATAGCGGGAATGCGGCAAGCTTGGTTGCGGAAAACAATATTTTCCAGAACTACTCAGGCTCTTCCCACGCGATCACGGCCGGAACAACTCTTGGAGTCATCGATTACAACATCTACTATCTCGCGCAGAATTGGAGCTGGCATGGGACGGGACTGAGTAACTTTGCCACATGGAAAGCTGATTGCGCATGCGACCCGCATTCTATTACAACCAACGCGCTATTAACTGGCCTTTATACCTTAGGAGCCGGATCCTCGGCCAGCGGGGCGGGCGTCAATCTGAATGGTGTTTGCAACGGCCAGCCGAATCCCGGCCTTGGTGCTCTTTGCTCCGATAAATCGGGTGTCGCTCGACTCCAAAGCGGAGCGTGGGACATCGGTGCCTATACCGCAGGCGGCAATTCTCCGGACGCCCCCTCTGGCTTGGCTGCCCAGGTCAATTAACACGGGCAGGCAACCGGACTCTTCCTCGTCGCGAACCCAAACGGAAATTAGCGCCTCTCCGTCTACCGTTGTTTGACCCCCATGCTTGACTTCGCCCAATTGAGCACGCGTTTTCGTGAGATGGTTCGCGATGACGGGCTGAATAACGCTTTAAAAAATATTTACTGGGTTGCCCGCCGGAAGGTTCGCAGTCGGCCTATTGACCAATTCGATGTGCTCCATGGGACGGAAACGTCCAGAGAAGTTAGTCTCTGGCAACTAACAATTCCTCATCCCGACGCGAAACTGGGTAGTCATTACGAAGCGACAAGCCCGGAATTGTTTTTAAAGGCCTGCTCATTTCTCCCTCCGGCGGCCGTAGACTTCTCCTTTATTGATATAGGGTGCGGCAAAGGTCGCGTATTGATCCTGGCGAAAGAATACGGGTTTAAGAAAGTTATTGGGATCGAGCTGTCCGGTGAACTTTTGGAAGTAACACGCCGGAACTTGGACAAATCGGGTGTCGGCGGAGTAGATCTCGAGCATGGCAGCGCACTGGACTATCGTTTCCCTGAGGGTCCATTGGTCGTATTTATGTTCAATCCCTTCGGGCCTCCGGCACTAACGCAAGTGGTTGAAAATCTTGCCAGGCATCCCGATTTTGTTTATCTGATTTACATAAATCCGCAGCATAAGGCCTCGCTGGACGTTCGTTTCCTCGCACTTCATGAGACGGTAGACTTCGGAGTCTACCAGTCGTCCCAAACAGCAATGGAAATGGCGTAGATCCATCTACGCTATCCATTCAACACCGAATCCAACCCTGGCCCTAGTCCAAGGATCGAGACGATTGGAAACCGCCGACAAATCTAAGCTTATTTCATCCGATACTCATCTCGCGGCGCTGATTGGAAAAAACACCATTTTCGGGGTCGCTTCCAGTGCTGTGCAGGTGGGCACCAGATTCGTAATGGTCCCTGTTGTGATCTTTCACCTGGGGCTGGGTGGTTACGGTATCTGGGCAATTGTTATGGGGGCCGCGGGTTACATGCGTTTTGGCAGTGCCGGACTAAAGTCAGCATTTCAGAAATATGTTGCAGAAGCTACGGGCAACGGTGATTTTCGAACAGCCAGTACACTGTTGAGCACGGGTAGCATTTTAATGCTACTGCTTTCGGTGATAGGACTTATTCCCCTGGCGATCTACTCGCGGGCACTAGCGAGGATTAGCGGCGTTCCGACTGAGCTCTTAAACCCCGCCGCGCGATCCATTGCTCTTCTAGCCGTTATTATGGCTGTCGCCAACTTCGGTTCTGTGTTCGAAGCGGTTGTCATGGGCGCGCATCGCATTGATCTGACAAGGAAATTTACAATGCTGACAACTGCGGGGGAAGCAATTGCGATCATAATCCTTCTCAAGTCTGGGTACGGT